>DATDHP010000497.1:0-14213 GCA_036521515.1 Vicinamibacterales bacterium | reverse complement strand
ATGGACGCGGCAAACGTTCGACGCGCCGCGCACGCGGCCGCCCGTCGGGGCGACACCCATGCTTACGGACGGATCACGTCATCGGATTGAAGCGCTCCTTCGATCTGGTCCACATGGAGGCGAAGTTTTTCCCTTGCGGCTCGAGCTCTTCCAGGTCCAGCACAGCCGGAAGCCCCGCCGGTGCCAGGCGACGACCCGTCTCAGGCCTGACGATCACAAGCGCCGTCTGCCATCCAGTCCAGATGCGCGAGAGCAAGCTCCAGAGCCACCGGTCCGTCTTCGCGAGCCGCAACCGTCGGGGCCGGGCGCGCTGCGGCACCTGCAGTTGGTGCTCGGCCAGGGCATGTTTCAGCGCCACGGGCCGCGGAGGCGCGGAACGATTTGGCCTGATTTTCTCCGCGTCACAGCGTCTCCGCGGCTACGCGGGAGCAACGCGATCCAGGAATGCTGCAGAGACGTGAAACGCAACGCCAGTTGTCGCTGGTGAGCCCAGCGTCGCCGTTTCGGTAACGCTGGTTGTCGATCTCGGAAGGCATCCGCTCACGTCCGTCCACAAGCCAGTCAGTAACCCACGCATCATCAGTATCTTGCAGCACCGGCCCCGAGCGCTGGGAACTGGCCGCGCTCGTGAAGTGTCACTGCGCGTCCCGGTGGGTTCAAGGCATCTGCACCCGAACCCGACTTCGTTCGCTCGACCAGGACCCGCCGGGACACGTGCACAGTATGGATCCATGTCGACAGGAGGACACGATGACGCGTATGACAATTGCCGGTCTGCTGATGATCGGCTTGGCGGCCGCCGCCGCGGCGCAGGAGCCGCCGCCGTCGATGAATACCGCGGCGTCCGCCGCAGCTCCCGTGAATCTCAACACCGCAACGGCACAGCAGCTCGAGACGCTGCCGGGGATCGGCGCGGCTACTGCCCAGCGAATCATCGAGTACCGCCAGAAGAACGGCGGTTTCAAGAAGGTCGAGGAGCTGATGAACATCCGCGGCGTGGGCGAGAAGAGCTTCCTGCAGCTGAGGGCGCTGATCACCGTCGCCGTCCCGCGGGCGGAGCGAGCCACGCAACCGCAGTAGGCGCGGCGCTGGGCCGTCGTGCGCCGGCGCGGGGCCGGGTTAGTCAGTGGATTGGACCCCTATGCGGCTCCTTACGGGCATTTTCGAGCGTATTGTGGGCACCGGCTGGATGGTCACGCGCAGCTTCCATTCCAGGCCGTGCACGAGCCGCATAGCGGTCCCGGCGCGCGGAGCGCGCCCAGAAGAGGGGCATAGCCAGCCAAGCGCTTTGCCATCCATCGACTGCATGAATCAATGCGTCATCAGGGCAAAGATGGTGGCTGGCTTGACATTGGTAGAGCTGATGCTCGCATTGGGCCTGATTCTTGTGCTCGCAGGTATGGCGCTGCCACAGGTGCTATCGGGACTCGACAGCTCTCGCGCGCACGCCGCGGCGCGATATCTCGCCGCGCGGATGGCGCTGGCGCGATCCCAGGCCGTAGCGCGCTCGTCGACAGTGGCCCTGCGATTCTCGGGTGAGGCCGCGACCCTCTCATTTGCGGCGTACGTGGACGGAAACCACAACGGCGTTCGCTCGAACGACATCGAGAGCGGCGCCGATACGCGGCTGGATGCGCCAGCCAGGCCCTCCGACCTGTTTCCGGGCGTCGCCATCTCGTCTTCGTTCGGGTCGAGCGGAATCGTGTCGTTTACCCCTGCCGGCACCGCGACGTCAGGGACGGTCTACATTCGGGGGCGCGACGGGAGTCGATACGCCGTCCGGGTGCTTGGCGCAACCGGGCGGACGCGCGTGCTGCGGTACGACGCGGCGCGCCGCGAATTCATCGAGATACCCTGAGATGGAACACCGGAAGTCGCCACGGCGCGTGCCGCTCGACGAGGAACCGATCTCGCGCGTGCGGCTTCGCATCGGTCGCGAGATGACCGTTGTGGACGTATCTAACAGCGGTGTGCTCCTGGAAGGTGACGTACGGCTGCTTCCAGGCACGCACGTGGACGCCCACGTGGTCACACCTGCAGGCCGGCTGCTGATCAGGAGCCGCATCGTGCGCTGCTGGGTGGCCGCGCTGCAACCTGATGTCGTCTTGTATCGCGGCGCGCTGGCCTTCGAGCGACAGGTGGATACAGCCGCTGCCGGGTATGCGTTTCCCGGCGGCGCGCACGGCAGCAGCGGCGCGCAGGGTCGCGATTACCCACTGGCGGCCGCGGGCGCGTTGTCGCCGGGCGCCGAAGCCCTTGTTGCGTAAGCGCTTACCTCGTTTGCGCCGTCATGGCATTCGAATTGGTTGCAGCAGAGCTCCAGGGACAAGTGGCTTTCGGCTGTGGCCGGAAGGCAAGGGGCGAGTGGCAGAACAGCATGAAAACGTGGCGGGTGTGATGTCTACCTCACCGGACAACGAGCGACGCGTGGATCTGCGGCAGATCCTGTCGGCGCTCGTGAACGGGCTCGTGCGTGTCACGCCGGATCGCGATCTGCAGGTCATCTTCGAACAGGAGCTGCAGCAACTGCTCTCGATGCGGTCCGTGCGGCTGCGCGAGATTCCCTCACGCTACCAGGCGCGGCTGGTCACGCCCACCCGTACGGCGGAGTCCGTGGTGCTCGGCGTGCCGACGGCGAACCCGCACGTGCAAGCGGTGCTCGAAGCCTGCTTCGAACCCGGGCGCCCGATCGAGGACGCCGACTTCGAAATGCTCGAAACGGCGGCCCATCTCGGTGGGCTCGTGCTCGAGGCGGCCAGGACGCGCGCCGTCCTCCGGCGCTGCACGCCGGACGGCGCCGCGCCACTCATCGGCTCGACGCCCGTGATGAGGGACTTGCGCGACCGAATCGAGCGCGTGGCATTCACGGATTTCACCATCCTGATCAACGGCGAGTCCGGCGTCGGCAAGGAGCTCGTGGCCCGTCAGCTTCACGACCTCGGCCGCCGGCGTCACGGGCCGTTCATCGCGGTGAACTGCGCCGCGGTGGTCGAAACGCTGTTGGAGGCGGAGCTGTTTGGCATCGAGGACCGCACGGCGACCGGCGTGCGTGGCCGGCGCGGGAAGTTCGAGCATGCCGACAACGGCACGTTGTTCCTCGACGAGGTGTCGGACCTGTCGTTGACGGCGCAGGCCAAGCTGCTGCGCGCCATCCAGGACCTCAGCGTGGAGCGCGTCGGCGGCAATGGTGTCCGGCGTGTGAACACACGCATCGTGGCGGCTACGAACCGGCCGCTCAGCGAGCTCGTGGTCAGAGGGTTGTTCCGCGCCGATCTGTTCTATCGACTGAGCGGTGTGGAAATTCACGTGCCCCCGTTGCGCCAGCGGCGCGAAGACATCGAGGAGCTCTCGACGTATTTCCTCACGCGGCACCGGCAGACACGCGACCTCAGGTTGTCGTTCGCCGCGCTGGAGGCGTTGCGGCACTACCACTGGCCGGGCAACGTGAGGGAGCTCGAGCGCCTCATCGAGCGTGCGGTGGCCCTGGCCGAAAGCGACGAGATCGAGCTGGACGATCTCCCTCCGCAGGTGCGCGGTGAGTACGGAGAAGTACTGGGGCCCTCGGCGGCCGTCGACGACACGATGCGTGGGTGGGGGAGTCGGTATGCCCGCCTCGTCTTCGAGCGCTGCGGCCGCAACAAGCGCCAGGCCTGCCGCATGCTCGATATCAGTTACCACACGCTGCAGGCCTATCTCCGCTACTACGAGGGAGGCCACGGGCCCATTGCGCGGCAGATTCCCGCGTGGGCGCGTCCTGCCGAGCGCGCCGTGCAGGATGGCCAGGGCTCCAGCGCCGCACGCGTGCGCGGTCGGCTGAAGGATGGTGTGGAGGATGCGGAGCGTGCCGAATGATGGGGCGCTTTTTGTATCTCGCGCGATTCTTCGTCGTGCTGCGTGTCGTGCCGCCGGCCATGCTGGGCGCGTTCGCGCTCGTGACGGCCGTCGGCGGCGCCGCGTTCGTCAGCAATGTGGATCACGGGATCAGAACCGTGGCGCCGGTGCTGTTGCTCCAGCTCTTCGCCGCCGCGTCCGGTTTTCGTATTCCCGCTCGCCGTGGACACTACGACCTGTTGTTCACGAGCGGAGAGAGCCGGCTGGCCATCGCGGTCATGCACTGGGTGATCTCCATCCTGCCCGGCACCGTCAGTTGGTTCGCGCTGGCAACCATCGAGCGCGTTTGCGGGGGGAACAGCCTGGTCGCCCCCGGCACCCTGCTCGCCCTGCTTCTGGTATCCACGGTGCCATGGTCCCTGACGGTGCCCTTCCCGAGACTCACCGGGGGTATCGTCTGGCTGCTCGTCTTTGCACTAGCCACGGCCACCTTGCCAGGCCGATACCTGTCGGCGGCCGGCCTGCTGCTTCCGTGGGCGCTGCTCCGGACTCCCGTCGAGCCGTTGCCCGCCGTACTCCTCGTGGTCCTGGTCGGTGCGGGCATGGCGGCCACGTTTGTGTTGATCAACCGAATGGACGTCCCCCTGGAGTCGGGGCAATGAGCGACGTAGTGCTGTCGGTGCACGACCTGTCGGCTGGCTACGGCCGGCGGGAGGTGTTTCGCAGCGTCACGTTCCAGCTTCCGGCCGGGCAGTCGCTTGGCGTGATCGGCCCAAGCGGGGCAGGAAAGACGACGCTCCTGCGAATGCTCGTGGGATTGCTGAGGGCGCGGGTCGGCGAGGTTCGCATCTGCGGCCTGGCGCCGCGGGATGCGCTGTCACGCATGCCAGTGGCATACTTCGCCGGCGATGCCACGCTTCCGGGATCCGTGCGCGCGGCCGCCTGGGCCAGCTTCGGTGCCGCGGATCTCGTCATTTCCGAGCGCCGGCGGATACGGACGCTCGCGCGCGGCACCCGGCAGCTGCTCGGCCTGCGCACGGTCCTTGGCCGCCATCCTCTTGATCTGATCGTACTGGACGAGCCGTGGGAGGGGCTCGACACCGACGGCGCGCGCTGGCTGTCCTCGACGGTCGAAGTCAAGCGCGACCGTGGCGCCGCCGTGGTCCTGTCGTCTCACCGCCTTCACGACCTGGCCGGCGTTTGCGATGCCTACCTGTGCCTGCTGCCTCATGAGGCGGTGCTGATGAAGGCACACGAGATCGCGCCGGTGGGCCCTGTCACTGCTGCACTCCTGGCCGATCTGTTCGAGAAGCTGCGCACCGGCTCTTCCCTGCGGGCGGCCTCATAACCGTGGTTCGTAGGCTATACTCTCGAAAGGACCGCACTCGTGACCAATGCGCAACTCTACTTCGCGGTCGGCGTGCCGCTGGTCGTCAACTCAGTCCTCGTCTTGCTGGTGTTCTGGGCGCTCAGCGCGCGGATGACCGATCTCCGCATCACGCTCAGCGACCGGATCAACGACCTGCGCGACTCGCTGCGCGCCGAGCTACGTCGCGTCGAGGAGATCTTCGACGGCCGCCTGAAGCGTCTCGAAGAGAAGTAACCATCCTCGCGACGCGGTCGCGAACTGCTCCTCCTGGCCTTACAATCAGCGAACCGTGCTTGAAAGGAGTCAGCATGAGGATCGCAAGTCTGATGCTTGCAGCCGCGGTCGTTTCCACCCCGGCCGCATGGGCGCAGGACGGGCCAGTGGTCATCAAGGCGGCGACCGTCTTCGACGGCACGGGCCGGATTCTGAGGAACACGGCGATCGTCGTGAGCAACGGCAGGATCGCGAGGGTCGATCCGTCGGCGCAGGGGACCACCTATGACCTGGCGGGCCTGACCGTCATGCCTGGGTGGATCGAGACGCACGCGCACATCGCCTCCCATTTCGACCGCGAGACCGGCCGTATTCACAATGACGCGGAGAGCCGGGCTGAAACGATCGATCAAACGATGCTGTACACGATGGAAAACGCCTACCGGATCCTCGTGTCGGGGTTCACGACCGTCCAGAGCCCTGGCGCGGAGATCGACAAGAATCTTCGCGACTGGATTGCCGATGGGCGCGTACCCGGGCCGAGGATTCTTACATCGCTGCGATCAATTCGGGACGATTCCGGCACGCCTGACCAGATCCGCGCCGAGGTGCGCAGGCTGGTCGCCGATGGCGCCGATTTCATCAAGCTGTTTGCGACGAAGAGCATCCGCGAAGGCGGTACCCAATCGATGAGTGACGCGCAGATCCAGGCGGCCTGCGGCGAGGCCAGGGCGCTTGGGAAGCGCACGCTCGTCCACGCGCAGGGGCCGGAGGGGGCCCGGGCGGCCGTATTGGCGGGCTGCACCACGATCGAGCATGGCAACAGGCTGACCGATGAGGTCCTCGACCTCATGGTGAAGCACGGGACGTACTTCGATTCGAACAATCACCTCCTGCTGCACAACTACCTCGAGAACAAGGAGAAGTTCTTCGGGATCGGCAACTACAACGAGGAAGGGTTTCGCTACATGGCCGAGGGTCTGCCGATCGGCAACGACACCTTCAAGCGGGCGTTGTCGAAAGGCGTCAAAATCGTCCAGGGTACCGACGCCGTCGCCGGCGCCCACGGCCGCATGTTCGAGGAGATGATCTACCGTGTAAGAGACGGTGGTCAGAAGCCGATGGAGGCCATCGTCGCGGCGACGTCGATGGCGGCCGACTCGCTGAACATGGGCACGCAGATCGGCAGGATTGCTCCTGGCATGCAGGCCGACATCATCGCAACAGACGGCAATCCGCTCGACGACATCACGGCGCTGAGGAGGGTCGTGTTCGTGATGAAGGGCGGCAAAATCTACAAGAACGAGCGGCCGGCCGCGAGATCCTCTGCTCGTGCAACACGCTGAGCTCTCCTTCACAGGTCGCTTGTGTGACGTCGTGGAGGCGGACCTTCAGGTCCGCCTGGCCTTCGGATGAACTCCTTGTTCCACCCTTCCCCTGCGACAACCTTTCCCCTCCCCCTTTGCCCTTTCCCCCTTTCTCATAGGACAATTGCCTGGGTTGCCAAGTACCGCACGTACCTTCGGCCGCCACACACCCACATCGCTCAATGACAGAGACGGCCGCCGCCGACCTCCGTAAGACCCCGCTCAATGCCCGTCACCGTGCGTCCAACGCGCGAATGATGCCTTTTGCCGGTTGGGACATGCCGGTCGAGTACTCAGGCATCGTCGACGAGCACATGGCCGTGCGCACCCGGGCGGGGCTGTTCGACGTCAGCCACATGGGCGAGCTCGAGATCGCCGGAAAGGACGCCCTCGCGGCCGTCCAGCGGGTGTCGAGCAATGATGCCAGCCGGTTGCACGTGGGGCAGGCGCAGTATTCAGGCCTGCTGACGCCGGGCGGTACTTACGTGGACGACATGATCGTCTACAGAATGGGGCCCAGCCACTTCATGCTCGTCGTCAACGCCTCGAACGCGGCGAAGGATTACGCCTGGATCAGCGAGCAGATCAAGGCGACCGGCGACGCGGCCGTCGTCGACTCGAGCAGCCGGTACGCGCTGATCGCGATTCAAGGTCCCGCGTCGACCGAGGTGCTGCAGCCGCTCAGCACGGTTGAGCTGAATGAATTGCAGCCATTCTCGTTCGCGCATGGCCACGTCACTGATGCGCGGGTCACGGTGGCGCGGACGGGCTACACCGGCGAGGACGGTTTCGAGATCTTCGTTCCGCCGAACATGGCGGACGCCGTGTGGCGAGGTCTGCTCGAATCTGGGCGCTCGGTCGACATCGTGCCCGTCGGTCTTGGGGCGCGCGACACGCTTCGTCTCGAGGCGGCGATGCGTCTGTACGGCAACGACATCGACGAGTCGACGACGGCGCTCGAAGCGGGTCTGGGCTGGACGCTCGGCTGGAACAAGGATTTCGTCGGGCGCGACGCCCTGCGCCAGCAGAAAGAGGCCGGCCTCGCCCGGAAGCTGGTTGGCTTCGAAATGGTCGATCGCGGAATCGCCCGCCACGGCTACCCGGTGGTGCGGGGTGGAAAGCCGGTCGGCGTCGTGACCAGCGGCACCCAGACCCCGTACCTCAAGAAAGCGGTCGGCATGGCGTACGTGCCGATCGACATGGCGCCCGCCGGCACCGGGATCGACATCGACGTGCGCGGCCGTGTCTCGAAGGCGCGCGTGGTTCCGCTGCCGTTCTACAAGAGGGCGAAATGAGCTACCCGGGCGACCTGAAGTACACGAAGGATCACGAGTGGGTTCGAATGACTGGCGACTCGGCCGAAGTCGGCATCACCGACTTTGCGCAGGAGCAGCTGGGCGATGTCGTCTACGTGGATCTTCCGGATGTCGGGCGCACGGTGACGGCCGGCGATTCCTTCGGCTCGATTGAGTCGGTGAAGGCGGTATCCGAGCTCTTCGCGCCGGTCAGCGGCGAGGTGGTCGAGGTGAACGCCTCGCTCAAGGATCACCCGGAAGTGGTCAACAAGGACCCGCATGCGACCTGGATGATCAAGGTCCGGCCATCGAACCCGCGCGAAGTCGGAAACCTGCTCGACAGCGCACAATACCAGGCTCTTCTCGGAAACGCATGAGCAACCTCGACGCCTCCGACTGGTTCCAGCGGCGTCACATCGGACCGTCCCCGGAGGAGCGCGATGCCATGCTCGACGCCATCGGCGTGCGCTCGCTGGACGCGCTGATCGACGAAGCGATCCCCTCTTCAATCAGGCTGAAAACGCCGTTGAACCTGCCGCCCGCCGACAGCGAGCACCAGTACCTGCAGCGCCTGACGGCGATCGCGCGCCGCAACAAGACACTCCGCTCTTACATCGGGCTCGGGTACCACGACACCATCACTCCAAGCGTCATTCTCCGCATGGTGATGGAGAACCCCGGCTGGTACACGCCGTACACGCCCTACCAGGCAGAGATCGCGCAGGGCCGGCTCGAGTCGCTCCTCAATTTCCAGACGATGGTGGCCGATCTGACCGGGATGGAGGTGGCGAACGCCTCGCTGCTGGACGAGAGCACGGGGGCCGCGGAAGCGATGACGCTGCTGCACCGGGTCCGGACGAACAAGCCAGGTGCAGGCGAACGGGGCCTGTTCCTGGTGAGCGACCGGGCGCTGCCGCAGACGATCGACGTGCTCCGATCGCGCGCTGAACCGCTGGACATCGATCTCCACGTCGGTCCGATGGAGAGGATGACCTTCGACGCGCGGGTCTTCGGGGTGCTGCTGCAGTATCCCGACGAGTCCGGGCTGGTCCAGGACCTGGCGGCGTTCATCAGGACAGCGCACGGCGCGGGCACGCTCGTGGCGGTCGGCGCCGACCAGCTCGCGCTCACCCTCATCACGCCGCCCGGCGACATGGGCGCGGACGTCGTGTTCGGCAATTCCCAGCGCTTCGGCGTGCCGCTTGGCTACGGCGGTCCGCACGCCGGTTTCTTCGCCACCCGCAACGCGTACGTCCGCCAGGCGCCTGGCAGGATTATCGGCGTTTCGATGGACGCGCACGGCCGAAGGGCGTACCGCATGGCGCTCGCCACGCGCGAGCAGCACATCCGCCGCGAGAAAGCGACGTCGAACATTTGCACAGCCCAGGCGCTGCTGGCCAACATGGCCGCGATGTATGCCGTGTATCACGGGCCTGAAGGTCTCAAGGCCATCGCCGGCCGGGTGCACGCGCTGACACGCCTGCTCGACGCGGAGTTGCGGGCGCTCGGGCTGGACCAGACCAACGCGCATTACTTCGACACGCTGCGTGTGGTGCTGCCGGACGGGGTGGAGGAATTGAGACGACAGGCCGGTGCCGCCGGCATCAATTTCCGGATCATCGACGACACGACTGTCGGCATCGCATTGAACGAGACCGTGGACACCAACGACGTCCGCGACGTACTCAACGTGTTCGCGCGGGCGGTGGGGAAGCCTGAACCGCGCATCGACTTCGGCGCCGCGGCTCGCGAAGCCGCGGCGACCGATGGCTATCCTTCGTCACTGCGGCGTGCGAGCGCGTTCCTGACGCACCCGGTCTTCAACACGCACCGCTCCGAGACGCAGATGATGCGCTACATCAGGAGCCTCGAACGCAAGGACATCGGCCTCGACACGTCGATGATCCCGCTCGGCTCGTGCACGATGAAGCTCAATGCGGCGACCGAGATGCTGCCCGTCACGTGGGAACACTTCGGGCGGGTGCACCCGTTCGCGCCGGTCGACCAGGCCCAGGGCTACGCGCAGATCTTCAGGGAGCTCGAGGCGGCGTTGTGCGAGATCACCGGCTTTGCGGCCGTGTCGCTGCAGCCGAATTCGGGCGCGCAGGGCGAGTTCGCCGGTCTGATGGTCATCCGCGCCTATCACCGCGACCGCGGCGAGGCGCACCGCGACGTGGTGCTGATCCCTGCCTCGGCGCATGGCACGAACCCGGCCAGCGCGGCCATGGCGGCGATGCGCGTGGTGGTGGTCGCGACGGCGCCGAACGGCAACGTGGACGTCGCCGATCTCCGCAAGAAGGCGACCGGGCACGAGGATCGCTTGTCGTCCCTGATGATCACGTATCCCTCCACCCACGGGGTGTTCGAGGACGAGATCCGCGAGATCTGCGACATCGTGCACGAACACGGCGGGCAGGTGTACATGGACGGCGCAAACATGAACGCGCAGTCCGGGCTCACGAGCCCCGCCTCGATTGGCGCCGACGTCTGCCACCTGAATCTGCACAAGACGTTTGCCATCCCGCACGGTGGAGGCGGCCCCGGCATGGGCCCGATCGGTGTCGCAAAACACCTGGCGCCGTACCTCCCCGGACATCCGCTCGTCAAGACGGGCGGTGAGCGGGCCATCCACGCGGTGTCGGAAGCGCCTTGGGGCAGTGCGAGCATCCTGCTCATCTCGTACGGGTACATCAGAATGCTGGGCGCCCAGGGTGTCACCGACGCGACCCGCTACGCCATTCTGAACGCCAACTACGTCAAGGCGCGGCTCGAGCGCCACTATCCCGTGCTGTACGCACGTGCCAACGGGCGTGTGGCGCACGAGCTGATCTTCGACCTTCGCGGATTCAAGGCCGGCGGGATCGAGGAAATGGACATCGCCAAGCGCCTGATGGATTACGGCTTCCACGCTCCGACGGTGTCGTTTCCGGTCCCCGGCACGCTCATGGTCGAGCCAACCGAGAGCGAGGACAAGGGTGAGCTCGATCGCTTCTGCGACGCGATGATTCGAATCCGTCAGGAAATCGAGGACGTCGTCACCGGCAGGGCCGACCGGCACGACAACGTTCTCAAGAACGCGCCGCACACGATGGAAGCGGTATCGGCCACCGAGTGGACGCACCCGTACACGCGCGAGCAAGCGGCATTTCCGCTGTCGTTTGTCAGGACCGGCAAGTTCTGGCCGAGCGTCGGCCGCATCGACAACCCGTACGGCGACCGCAATCTATTCTGTTCCTGCCCGCCCGTGGAAGCGTTTGCGGAATGAACAAGGCCGACCTGAAGGTCGGCCTCTACAAACGCTGGGCCCGGTCGGTTCTCGTAGAGGCCGACCTTCAGGTCGGCCTGACGCCCGATCTCAATCCGCTCGCGCTCGGTCTCTGAAACCCTTCAACAACTTTTTCGTCACCGGCCCCGGCTTACCGCTGCCGATGGTGTGGTCGTCCACCTTGACGATCGGGACCGCCTCGCGCGTGGTGCTGGTGAGGAACGCCTCGTCGGCCGACAGCAGGTCGTCGTCTCGCAACACCTGCTCACGCACGTCCACGCCCTCTTCGCGGCCCACTTCGAACAGGAACTCGCGCGTGATCCCGGGCAGGAGCCCTGACTCGAGCGGCGGCGTCAGCGCCGTGCCGTTCTTGACGACGAACAGGTTCGCGGTGGTGCACTCGGTGAGCTCGCCCTTGTAGTTCCGCATGACCCCTTCAAAGCCGCCGCGGCGGATCGCTTCCTGGCCGGCGAGCGCCTGGTTGAGCAGGTTGTTGCTCTTGATCATCGGGTTCACCGACGCCGGGTGATTCCGGACGATGCCGACGAGCGCCACGCGAACGCCTTCGTCATACCATTCCGCCGGCGGCTCGGGCAGCGGCTTGACGATGATCACGACCGACGGGGTCGGCGTGGCCTTGATGTCGTAGGTGAGCTCGCCCACTCCGCGCGTGACCAGCACCCGGATGTACGCTTCCACCCCGTCGAGGTTGGTCGCGGCGGTCGTGTCGCGAATCTGCGCGCCGAGCTGCATGTCCGTGAACGGGATATCGAGGGACATCATGGCGGCCGAGTTGCGCAGCCGTCGCATGTGGCGCTCGTACAGGAACGGCCGGCCGTTGTAGGTCCGCAGCGTTTCGTAGATTCCCTCGCCGTAGAGAAACCCGTGGTCGAACACCGAGATGACCGCTTCGCGTTCGTTGGAGATTCGCCCGTTTACGTTGACCGTCGCTGCCATACTAGGCATGATACTGCCGACTGCATGCCGCTGACTGCCAGCTGCCCGCTGCCCGCTGATCGATGCGAATCCTGAACACCGCGCAGATGCGCGAGGCCGACCGCTTCACCATCGAAGACATTGGAATTCCGTCATTGGTGCTCATGGAGAACGCCGGGCGCCAGGTCGTGGCGGCCATGGAGGCGGCGTACGCGGCGCGGCTCGACGGGCGGGTCGCGGTGCTCTGCGGGCGAGGCAACAACGGGGGAGACGGCTTCGTCGTCGCCCGGACGCTGGCCCAGCGCGGCATGGACGTCGCGGTCTTCGTGGTCGCCGCGCTGGCCGACGTCCGCGGCGATGCGCGCACCAATCTCGACATCCTCGGGCGGCTCGCCATCACCGTCGTCGAAGTGAACGACGAGCAGGCGTGGGAGCTCCATTTCTCGGAGATCGCCCAGTGCTCGCTCATCGTCGATGCCATGTTCGGCACCGGCCTCAAGTCGCCGCTCGGCGGGATGATGGAAACCGTCGTCGCGGACGTCAACGCGTCCGGCATCCCGATCGTCTCGATCGATCTGCCGAGCGGCCTGTCGGCAGACACGCCGCACCTGCTCGGGGATTGCATCGACGCCTCGATGACGGTCACGCTGGCGGCGCCGAAGCTGCCGCTCGTGCTGCCGCCCGGCGAGGCGAACGCGGGCGACGTGGTAATCGCGGATATCGGGATTCCGCATGAGGTCATCGAAGGCCTCGACGGCCCGCGCATCGAGCTGCTCACGCCCGAGCAGGTGCGTGCGCTCGTCGAGCCGCGTGCCGCCGACTCGCACAAAGGGGACTTCGGCCGCGTCACGCTGGTGGCGGGATCGCGGGGGAAGACGGGGGCCGCGTTCCTGTCGGCGATGGGCGCGCTGAAGTCGGGGGCGGGGCTCGTGACCGTCGCAACTCCCGCGTCGTGCCTGCGGGTCGTGGCGTCGATGGCGCCCGAATACATGACCGAGCCGCTCGACGACGCTGGGGGCAGCGTCACGGCCGCGGCACTCGATCGCGTCCTCGAGCTTCGTCATGAGGTCCTCGCCTGCGGCCCCGGTCTGGGGCGTGATGCGGGCGTCGGGGAGTTCGTACGCGGCCTCCTGGACCGATCGACGGTGCCGCTCGTGCTCGACGCCGACGCGCTCACCATGCTTGCCGACGATCCGGGACGACTCATGGGCCGCGAGGAACGCGACGTGGTCATCACGCCTCATCCGGGTGAGATGGCGCGACTGGTGGGTTCAACCGTTGAAGAGGTCCAGGCGAACCGCATGGAGGTGGCGACCAGCTTTGCGAGCACCCATCACGTCTACGTCGTGCTGAAGGGGCACCGCACCATCATCGCCACCCCGGAAGGGCACGTCTTCATCAACCCGACCGGCAACCCGGGGATGGCGACCGGTGGCACCGGGGATGTGCTCACCGGGATGATTGCCGCGTGGCTGGGGCAGCTGCTCGACGCGGAAGCGGCCTGCCGGCTCGCCGTGTTCCTGCACGGCGCCGCCGGTGATCTGGCCGAAGCCGAGGACGGTCAGGTCGCGATGACTGCAACCGACCTTCTCGCGCACCTCGGCGCGGCGCTGAAGCAGCTCACGACGGTCGAGAAAGACGAGTGACAATCGTCACCCGATCTGAGGAAGAAACGCAGGACGTCGCGCGCGAGTTCGCCACCAGCCTGGGAGCCGGTGATGTCGTGCTGCTGTCAGGCACCCTCGGGGCGGGGAAGACGGCGTTCGTGCGGGGACTGGCCGTGGGCCTGGGCGTAGCCAAGGACGACGTCAGCAGCCCGACGTTCACGCTGATCCACGAGTACCGCGGCGGACGGCTGACGCTCTACCACGCGGATCTCTACAGGTTGTCGCGGGCGGCGACCGTGGACATCGGCCTGGAGGAGATGGGCGTCTCGG
>DATDHP010000496.1:0-5456 GCA_036521515.1 Vicinamibacterales bacterium | reverse complement strand
AATCGGACGATGAGTCTGTGGCAGCGGTGGTGGCGGCAACCGCAGCGCGTGTGGCTGCGACGAGCAGCGTTTCAGGTCCACCTGTGGTGCGGTCTCGCGCTCGGTCTCTACATTGTCATGCTCAGCGTCACCGGCAGCATCCTGGTGTACCGTCTCGAGCTCGATCGATGGGTCGCGACTCCGACGCCGGTGTTCGATCCGGAGCGGCGACGGGCCGCGAAGGAAACAATCACTGCCGCCGCGATGAAGGCGTTTCCGGGATGGGAGATCGTTCGGCAGGGCGAGCGCATCTCGCGGCGCTACCCCGCGATCGGCGTGACGCTCGCGCGCAACGGCGAGGAAACGGACCAGATCTTCGATCCCTACACGGGCGAACACCTCGGGATCTCGGTGACCAAGGGGCAGGACGCGATCCTGTGGGTGGTCTCGCTGCACGACGATCTCCTGTTCGACCGCGAGGGCCGCTGGTGGAATGGCGTGACGAGCGCCTTCGTCACGCTGCTCGTGCTCACAGGGCTCGTGGTCTGGTGGCCCGGCGTCAGCCGCTGGAGGCGAAGCCTTTCTATCAAGCTGTTTGGCGGATGGCGCCGCTTCACGTGGGATCTGCACAGCGCAATGGGCTTCTGGCTGTTCGGGTTCCTCCTGATCTGGGGCGTGACGGGAATCTACCTGGGTGTTCCCGGCCCGTTCTCGTGGCTCCTGGAGGTCGGCCGGCCGTCGGATGGCCGTGAATACATTGGCGACACGGTTCTTGTGTGGATGACGCGCATGCACTTCGGGCGGTGGCGCGTCCCGTGGCTGAAAGCCGTGTGGGCGGTCCTCGGGCTGGTTCCCGCCATCATGTTCGTCACCGGCGTGCTGATGTGGTGGAACCGCGTACTGCGTCCGAAGCTCAAGGGCAGGGTGGTGCCCGCGGTGGTGGAACTGGAGGCGGTCGGCAAATGACGGGGTGGGTTCAGTCTTGCTGACGAACCTCCAGCAGTTTTTCCAGCACGCCGCGACTTGCGGCGAGCATTTCTCCGATCTTCGAAGGGTCCTTGCCTCCCGCCTCGGCGAAGTCGGGCCGTCCGCCCCCGCCACCGCCCACGATGGGAGCAAGCTGTTTGACGACCTGCCCGGCCGGCACTTTCTTCGCCAGGTCCGGTGTGACGCCGACCACGATGGCGACTTTGCCTGCCGACGGCGACGCGAGCACGACGACGCCGCTCTTGATCTGATCGCGATATCGATCGACGAGCGCCCGTAAACCGTCCTTGTCCAGGCCGCTGACCTCGCGCGCCACGAGCTTGACGCCGGCCACGTCCAGCGCCTCGTCCTGTTGAGCGCCGCCGCCCATGGCCGCCTTCATCCTGGCGTGCTGCAGCTCGCGCTGGAGCCGCTTGTTCTCCTCCTGGAGAGCGGCCACGCGCGCCATCAGCTCGCCGGGCCGCGCGTTGAGCGCGGTCGCCGCCTCTCCAAGCTGATCCCGGTCGCGCTGGAACGCCTTCAACGAATCGAGCCCGGTGATCGCCTCGATGCGGCGGACACCGGCCGCCACGCCGCCTTCCGAGACGATCGCACACAACCCGATATCGCCGGTCGCGCGCACGTGCGTGCCGCCGCAGAGCTCCACGCTGAATCCGGGAATGGAGACGACGCGGACCTTCTCGCCATACTTTTCGCCGAAGAGCGCCATCGCCCCTGCGGCGATCGCCTCCTGGGTGTTCTTCACGTCCGTCAGCACGCGCGTGTTCTTCAGCACCTGTTCGTTGACGATCTGTTCAATCTCGAGCAGTTGCTCGCGGGACGGGGCGCTGAAATGCACGAAGTCGAAGCGCAGGCGATCCGGTGCGACGAGCGATCCCGCCTGCTTCACGTGGGCGCCGAGCACCTGGCGCAGGGCCGCGTGCAGCAGGTGTGTGGCGGTGTGGTTCCGCCGCGTCGCGGCGCGCTCGGCGCCGGCGACCTCCGCCGAGACGATATCGCGCACCGCCAGCGAACCCTCGGTCACTGTCACGCCGTGCACGCGAGGACCGAACTGATGGTGCCGCATGACGCTGCGGACCTGTGCTTCGCCCCGCGGTCCGACGACCCGGCCGATGTCCGACACCTGGCCGCCCGCCTCGAGGTAGAAAGGCGACTGCGACAGGAGGACGTACCCGTCCTCGCCCTGCTTCAGCTCGAGGGTGAGCTCGTTGCTGTCGCGCGCATCGCGGAACAACGCGACCACGTTCGTCGTGGCCTCGGTCTGGTCGTACCCGATGAACAGGTCCTGGAGGTTGCGCAGCTCGCCCGCCGTGGCGTCCGGGAGATTCCAGGGCTTGTCGGCTGCGGCGCCGCTCCTGAACGCACTCCTCGCCCGCGCCTTCTCGCGCTGGCCCTCCATCGCGCGATCAAAGCCATCGCGGTCGAGCGACAGCCTGCGGTCCTCGATGATGTCCTCGATGAAGTCGCGGGGCAGTCCGTACGTGTCGTAGAGCTTGAATGCTTCGTCGCCAGAGACGACCCCGTCGCCCGCCGCCGCGCGGTCGAGCGCCTCCTCGAGCCTGGGCAGACCGCCGGTCAGCACGGCGTCGAACCGCTCTTCCTCGCTCCGGATCACCTGTGCGATCGCGTCGCGACTTGATTTCAGCTCCGGATAGGCCTCGCCGAACTCCCGGACGACCACGCCAGCGAGCGTGTGCAGGAACGGCTCGGTGATGCCAAGGCGCTTCCCGTGGCGCATCGCTCGCCGCATGATCTTGCGCAGCACGTACCCGCGCCACTCGTTGGACGGCACCACCCCGTCTGCGATCAGGAAGGTCATCGCCCGCATGTGGTCCGCGATCACGCGCATCGAGATGTCGGTCGGCTCCACGTTACCCCGATGCGGTGTGCCCGTCCGTTCGCCGATCGCCGAGAGCAGCGGCGTGAACAGGTCCGTGTCGTAGTTCGACAGCTTGCCCTGTATGACCGCAGTCACTCGCTCGAGCCCCATGCCGGTGTCGATGGAGGGCGCCGGCAGCGGATTCAGCGTGCCATCCGCCTGACGGTTGAACTCCATGAAGACGTTGTTCCAGATCTCGATGAACCGGTCGCAGCTGCACTCGAAGCCACGGCACACCTGGCCGGCGCTCTCGACGTCGCACGGGATCTCGGCGCCCCTGTAGTAGTAAATCTCGGAGCAGCGCCCGCAGGGACCGGTCTCGCCCATCTGCCAGAAGTTGTCGGAGGCGCCCAGCTCGCCGATTCGCCCGGCCGGAAGGAACTGGCGCCAGACGCCGTATGCCTCATCGTCGCGCGCGATGCCGCTCTCGCCCCGGAATACCGTGGCGAAGAGCCGCTCCGCGGGCAGCTTCCACCCCTCGGTCAGGAGCGTCCACGCGAGCGGAATCGCCTCCTTCTTGAAGTAGTCGCCGAAGGAGAAGTTGCCCAGCATCTCGAAGAACGTGTGATGGCGGAACGACGGCCCGACGTTGTCGAGATCGTTGTGCTTCCCGCTGACGCGCATGCACTTCTGCGCGGACGCCGCCCGCGTGTAGTCCCGCTTCTCCTTGCCGAGGAACACGTCCTTGAACTGGTTCATCCCCGCGTTGGTGAAGAGCAACGTCGGGTCGTCGTGCGGAACCAGGGGAGAGCTGGGGACGGTGTGGTGCTGGTGCCGCTCGAAGTACTGGAGGAAGGAGCGGCGGATCTCGTGTCCGGTCATCCGGGCTATTTTAGTGCGCGCAGGGCCTCGATGACGCGTTCCTCGTCGAACCCACGGCCAACCAGGTAGCGGAACAGCCGTGCCCTCCCGGCTTCGTCCTCGATGCGGGCGCGGCCGCGCAGCCGCTTCGTCAGCGCCGCTTGCAGGAGTGCATGCGAATCGATCTCGTTGAAGACCTCATCCACGGCTGCGGAGGCGATGGCGCGCTCGATGCCGGCGGCGTCGACCTGCATGCGGGCGCGGCGCTTGCCGAGGCCCCGGCGCGATACCGCCGCACGCGCGATCGCGCGCGCCGTGCGCGTGTCGTCGATGGCGCCCTCGCCGCGCAAGCGCGCGACGGCGGCGTCGATGTGATGCTGTTCGTGCGCGCGGCGGGCGAGGCGGGTGCGCACCTGCATCTCGGACAGCTCGCGGCGGGCGAGCATCTTCAGCCCGTCGAGGTACGCGCGGTTCGGATCGCTATCCAAACCTCGTGATCTCCGGCGCGCCCTGGCTGATGCCGGCCCGTGCCATCTGGTCGCGCGCCATGTCGGCCGTGGTGGAAATGCCCTGGACTCTCAGCTTGAACTCGTCCACGTTGGAGGCGTGGCGCAGCGCCTCTTCGTAGGAGATGAGCCCTCTTTCATACAGACCAAAGATCGACTGGTCGAACGTCTGCATCCCGTACTGAGACGTCCCCTGCGCAATCGCGCCGTGGATCAGGTGCGTCTTCTCCTTGTCCATGATCGCATCGCGGATGAATGCGGTGCTGATCAGGACCTCGACCGCCGGTGCGCGTCCCTTGCCGTCGGCTTTCGGGATGAGCCGCTGCGAGATGACCGACTTCAGCACGCTCGCCAGCTGGATGCGGATCTGTTTCTGCTGGTGTGGCGGGAAGACCGCGATGATGCGATTGATCGTCTCCGTCGCGTCGAGCGTGTGCAACGTCGAGAACACGAGGTGGCCGGTCTCCGCCGCCAGCAGCGCCGTCTCGATAGTCTCGAAGTCGCGCATCTCGCCCACGAGGATGACGTCCGGATCCTGCCGCAGGGCGCTGCGCAGCGCGTGCGAGAAGGAGCTGGTGTCGACGCCGACCTCGCGCTGGTTGATGATCGAGCGGTTGTCCCGGTGCAGGTACTCGATCGGGTCCTCCAGGGTCATGATGTGGACGGTGCGCGTCGAATTGATCTCGTCGATCAGCGCGGCGAGCGTGGTGCTCTTGCCGCTGCCCGTCGTCCCCGTGACCAGGACGAGGCCGCGCTCCTCGGACGCGATCTTCTTGAGGACATTCGGCAGAGCCAGCTCGTCGATGCTGGCCACGCGCCACGGAATGACCCGAAAAACCATCCCGATGGTGCCCCGCTGCTGGAACGCGTTGCAGCGGAACCGACCGAGCCCCGCCACACTGTAGGCGAGGTCGACCTCGTGGTTGTCCTTGAACTTCTCGCGATGGCCGGTCGGGAGCACGGCGTTGGCGAACGCCGCCATGTCGTCGTGCTCGAGCCGGCGGTCTTCGTTGGCGGGCGTGAGGGCGCCGCGGACCCGCATCATCGGGTAGCTGCCGACCTTCAGGTGCAGGTCGGAGGCGCCATGGTCCACCGCGATTTTCAGGAGGTCGTTGACGTGCATGACCTCCTGATTATCGGCGCTTGGCCCCCGGTACTCTAGAGGGGCACCGTCTCCCTCGCGCCGACCGGCTGCAGCCATCCGTGCGTGTCGGGATGCTCGCCCCTCACGATCTTGAAGAATCGCTGCTGGATGGCCTCGGTAATCGGTCCGCGGCGCCCGCGGCCGACCTTGACGCGATCGA
>DATDHP010000495.1:0-9797 GCA_036521515.1 Vicinamibacterales bacterium | reverse complement strand
CGCTGCCCGTAATGGTCTCCAGTTCCTGAATGATCGCGGGCGGCACGGCCGGCGATCCGCCGCTGCCCTCCACGTTGCTCGGCTCGCCGGACCCGGACGTACCCACGCGGTCGCCGATGGCCTGAGCGCCCGGACTTCCAGAAGGCGGGTCGAACCGTTCTGATTCGCCTGGCCCAGTAGGCGAGGGCGCCACCCAGCACGAGCGCCAGCGCGACAAGGGCCAGGCCGACTCGCGGGCGGCTGATGATGGAGCGATCGGGCTCGGCGTCTTTCATGCCTCGGGTCGGGTGCAGTTTTCATACCGCCGTAACGAAGCTTCGCCTCGAACCGACCAGTAAGGACCGCGCGTCGGCAGCGGCGGACCTTCGTTACCAGGTTGCGCGGCCGCCAGAGCGGCCGCGCCTAGGCCGTGGTTGCCTGGCCCGATTCGACAGGGTTCCCCACGCTTGGCCGGGCAAGCACGGCTCGCGGCTCTGCGCGAGCGAGGGATCGCGTGTTCCGTGCGATGCTCATCGCCAGGGCGAGACCGAGGCCGGCCGTGGCCACGACCGCTCCCACGTCGAAGAGCGGGAAACGCCCGAGCGAGCCAAGCGCGACGAGCGGATTGCGAAACAGCGCCACCGTGCCGATGCCGAGCACGATCCGCAACTCTGTTGGACCGAACCCGGCAAACGACATGCGGAAGACACGGTGAACCGCTGTGGCGAGGAACACTTCGCCCGAGACGAGCAGATACGCGACGAGCAACGCGAGCGCGACGATCGGACTCATGAAGCCCGAGCACGCCAGTCCCGCCATGAGCAACGTGATCCCGACGATGTCGAGGACGTGGTCGACGTAGAACCCGTACCGGGGCCGCTCGGCGTGGCGGACGCGGGCGAGCGTGCCGTCCAGGCTGTCCCCGAACCAGTTCAGGACGAGCGCGGCGAGAACGAGCCAGAGGGCGCGCCGGTCGTACCGGGCGAGCGCGTAGCCGGCGCCGGCGAGCGCCATCGCGGCCAGCGCCAGCAGGGTCAGGTGGTCGGAATGCAACCAGGCAGGGAGCCGCCGGGCGATCCAGACGAGAAGCTGTTTTTCGACGCCGGCCGTGAGGCTCCCGTGTTCGCGAGCATGGTGTGTCATACCCGGGAATGTGCAAAGCGGCGGCTTTTCGGCTCAGGGAGTACCTATCCGCCGAAGCCGGGCGGGCGGCGGACCAGCTTGAACAGCTCTGCGGCAGGGTAGTACGATTGTCCTCTTACAAATCCCAACGAATTCGAACCAGGGCATGTCTCACGCCACACCGCCAGCCCGCGGCCCGCTCGTCGTTCGAGGGGCGCGCACGCACAACCTGAAGAACGTTGATGTCACGCTGCCCTCGGGCAAGCTGATTATCGTGACCGGCGTCAGCGGGTCGGGCAAGTCGTCGCTTGCCTTCGACACCATCTACGCGGAAGGCCAGCGCCGGTATGTCGAATCGCTGTCGGCCTACGCCCGTCAGTTCCTCGAACGGATGGAGAAGCCGGACGTCGATCGCATCGAGGGGATTTGCCCCGCCATCGCGATCCGACAGAAGAACAGCGTTCGCAACCCGCGCTCGACGGTGGGGACAACCACTGAAATCCACGATTACATGCGGCTGTTGTACGCGCGTGTCGGCCGTACCTACTGCCGCAACTGCGGCCAGGAAGTCGTTCGCGAAACGGCGGAAGTCGTGGCACGGCGAATCGGCGAGCTGCCCGAGGGCACGCGCGTCCTGATCGGGTTCGAGCTTCCCGTGGTGGCGATGCCTCCCGCGAACGGCGACGCCGCAGAGGCCGATGGCGGCGAAGAGATGGCTCCCTTCGACCCGGTCGCCGAGACACTGAGCACGCTGCGGCGCCGGGGCTTCGGCCGGCTCCTGATCGACGGTCGCGCGGTGGGGTTCGAGGAGATCGAGGCGGCCTCGCTGCGCGATCGGACGGCGCTCGAAGTGGTGGTCGATCGCGTGCGGATCGAAGGAGACCTGCGCAGCCGGCTCACCGATTCGGTCGAAACCTCATATCGCGAAGGCGGCGGAGCGGCTTTTGCGGTGATTCTCCGGGATCCAAACACCAACGAATCCCGAATCCCGAATCCCGAATCCCGATTGCTGTTCTCTGAGCGCTTCGAGTGCCGGCCGTGCGGCATCACATACGAAACGCCACAGCCGCGGCTGTTCTCGTTCAACAACCCGTTTGGCGCGTGTCCCACCTGCCACGGGTTCGGGAACATCATCGAGCTCGACATGGACCTGGTCGTCCCCGATCAGTCGAAGTCGATCAGCCAGGGCGCGATCGAGCCGTGGACCAAGCCGCACTACCGGGCACAGCTCGCCGACTTGAAGCGCGCGGCGAAGAAGGGCACCGTGCGGCTCGACGTGCCGTGGGCCGACCTCACACCGGACGAGCGCCAGTTCGTGGTCGAAGGCGACGACGAGTTCGATGGCGTCCGCGGCTTCTTCCGCTGGCTCGAGCGGAAGAAATACAAGGTCCACGTTCGCGTGTTCCTGAGCCGCTACCGTGGCTATCTTGCCTGCCCGGACTGCGGCGGCGCGCGGCTGAGGCGCGAGGCGAGGGACGTGCGCGTGGGCGGACGGACGATCGACGTCGTGTCCGCGCTCACGGTCCGCGAGGCGCAGCAGTTCTTCGCAGAGCTGCAGCTGACGGACAAGGAGGCCGCGGTCGCCGACAAGGTGCTCAAGGAGATCCGCCGGCGATTGTCGTTCCTGAGCGACGTCGGCCTCGATTATCTGACGCTCGACCGGTTGTCCTCGACGCTGTCGGGTGGCGAAGCGCAGCGGATCAACCTCGCGACCTCGCTCGGGTCGGCACTGGTCGGCACGCTCTACGTGCTCGATGAGCCGTCGATCGGACTGCACTCACGCGACAACGAGCGGCTGCTGAAGATCCTGCGGCAGCTTCGCGACCAGGGCAACACGGTCCTCGTCGTCGAGCACGACGAGGACATGATCCGCGTGGCGGACCACGTCGTCGACATCGGGCTCGGCGCGGGCGAGCAGGGCGGCCGGGTGGTGTACTCGGGCGACCTGGCGGGGTTGATGCAGGAGCCGCGGTCGCTCACCGCGAAGTACCTGCGCAACGAGCTGGCGATTCCCGTGCCGACGCCGCGGCGCCGGGGGACGGGGCAGAAGCTCAGACTCAGAGGCGCGACCGAGCACAACCTGAAGAACATCGACGTCGAGATTCCTCTCAACACCCTGACGTGCGTCACCGGCGTGAGCGGGTCCGGCAAGTCCACGCTGGTGCACGACGTGCTCTACGCGGCGATCAAGCGAGCCAAGGGCGACTGGGATCGGCGCGTGGGCGTGTTCCGCGCGCTCGAAGGGCTCGAGCTCATCACGGACGTCGTGCTGGTGGACCAGACGCCGATCGGGCGGACACCGCGATCCAACCCCGTGACGTACCTCAAGGCGTTCGACCCGATCCGCGAGCTGTTTGCGTTTACCAAGGATGCCCGGGCGCGCGGACTGACGGCCAGCCACTTTTCGTTCAACGTGCCGGGCGGACGGTGCGAGGCATGCCAGGGCGAGGGTGAAGTCCGGGTCGAGATGCAGTTCCTCGCCGACGTGTTCGTGCCGTGCGAGCACTGCGACGGCATGCGGTTCAAGCCCCAGGTCCTGGAGGTCCGATACCGGGGCAAGAACGTGCACCAGGTGCTGGATATGACCGTGCGCGAAGCGCTGGCCTTCTTCAGCACCTCGCCCAAGGTGCTGCGCCGGCTCCAGGTGCTCGACGAGATTGGCCTGGGCTACCTGCGGCTGGGACAGCCGGCGACGACCCTCTCGGGCGGAGAAGCGCAGCGGATCAAGATCGCCGCGCATCTGGCCTCGTTCGGGGGCGAGCGCCTCCTCTATATTCTCGACGAGCCGACGACCGGCCTGCATTTCGACGACATCGCCAAGCTGCTGGCAGCGTTTCGCAAACTCGTCGAGGCCGGTCACTCGCTCGTGGTGATCGAGCACAACCTCGACGTCGTCAAGACGGCGGACCACATCATCGACCTCGGGCCCGAAGGCGGCGAGGCGGGTGGAGAGGTCGTGGTCACCGGCACGCCGGAACAGGTCGCGCAGGACGAGGACTCGCACACCGGACGGGCGCTTCGTCACGTGCTCGCATCGGGCCGGACGAATGCGTATGCGGCGCGGTGACGTCCGGCTGAAGCCGGAAGCCACAGGTGCTGCGCTACCGCGGTCGTTCTACGATCGACCTACGATCACCGTCGCGAAGGAGCTGCTCGGGAAGGTGCTCGTGCACCGTACGCCTGGCGGCGACGCTGCCGGCATCATCGTCGAGAGCGAGGCGTATATCGGTGAAGACGACCCCGCGTGCCACGCTGCGCCCGGACCCACCTCTCGCAATGCGCCGCTCTATGGACCGCCGGGAATGGCGTATGTCTACCTGAACTACGGCATCCATTACCTGGTGAATGCGGTGACGGAAGCGGATGGCCATCCCGCAGCGGTGTTGATTCGCGCGCTGGAACCGCTGGAGGGTATTCGTCTCATGCGCCACCGCCGCGCGCCCGACGGCCGTCGCATTGACGAGGCGGATCTGTGTCGCGGCCCGGGGAATCTGACGAAGGCGCTCGGGATCGATTTGAGTGACAACCTCCTGGACCTGACGTCGAGCCGGCTCCGGATCGAGGACCGTGGCATTCTTCCTGCCGCGATGTCGTCAGGGCCCCGCATCGGGATACGGGTGGCCGTCGATCGCCCGTGGCGTTTCTGGATCGCCGGCAATCCTGCTGTTTCACGAGCGACCGACCGGAGCCGGCAGCTGACAGCCGGCAGCGGGCAGTGAATGGGCCGGCTCAAGCTCGGCTGAAGCCGGCCTCCACGAAACGAAACCTGCTAACATTGAATTTCTTCACGTACAACCACGCAAGTCGATGGGAAACACACTCCTGCAGAAGGTGTGGGAACTCCACACCGTGCGAACGCTGCCGACAGGCCAGACCCAGCTGTTCATTGGCTTCCACCTGATTCACGAGGTCACCACGCCTCAGGCATTCGACACGTTGCGGATGCGCGGGTGGAAGGTGGCGCGGCCCGATCGGACGTTCGCCACGGCCGACCACATCGTGCCAACGCGCGCGCGCACGCGGCCGTTCCTCGACGTGATGGCGGAGGACATGCTTTCCGCGCTGGAGCGGAACTGCCGCGACTTCGGTGTGCGCTTTGCCGGCCTCGACGACGACCGGCAGGGGATCGTGCACGTGATCGGTCCGGAGCTCGGGCTGACGCAGCCGGGCATGACCATCGCGTGCGGTGACAGCCACACGTCGACGCACGGCGCATTCGGTGCAGTCGCGTTCGGCATCGGCACGTCCCAGGTGCGCGACGTGCTCGCCTCCCAGTGTCTTGCCATCGAGCCACTGAAAGTGCGGCGCATCCGCGTCACCGGCCAGCTGCCCCCGGGGGTTTACGCCAAGGATGTCGCCCTGACCATCATCCAGAGGCTCGGCGTCAGCGGCGGCGTCGGCTTCGCGTACGAGTACGCGGGCGACGCGATCGAGCGCATGACCATGGACGAGCGGATGACGATCTGCAACATGTCGATCGAGGGCGGCGCGCGCGCCGGGTATGTGAATCCCGACCAGACGACCTTCGACTACCTCGAGGGGCGGCCCTTCGCGCCGTCTGGCGAGGCCTTCGACCGTGCGGTCGCCTGGTGGAAGTCAATGGCGTCCGACCGCGACGCCGTCTATGACGATGACGTGGCGATCAAGGCGGACGAGCTGAGACCGGTGGTCACGTGGGGCGTGAATCCCGGCCAGTCGGTGGGCGTTGACGGCCGCGTGCCGTCGGGTCGTGAGCCGGGCATCGACAAGGCTGCGGTGGCCGACGCACTCAGTTACATGGGGCTGGAGCCGGGTCAACCGATCGCCGGCATGAAGGTTGACGTCGCCTTCATCGGCTCGTGCACGAACTCACGCCTGTCGGACCTGCGCGAGGCCGCACGCATCGTCAAGGGTCATCACATCGCGCCGCACGTCAAGGGGCTCGTCGTCCCGGGCTCGGTGGCGGTGAGCAAGGCCGCGGAGCGGGAAGGGCTCGACCAGATCTTCCGCGCCGCTGGCTTCGAGTGGCGCGGCGCCGGCTGCTCGATGTGCCTCGGCATGAACCCGGATCGCCTGGAGGGCGACCAGGTCTGCGCGTCCTCGTCGAACCGCAACTTCAAGGGACGGCAGGGAAGCCCGACGGGACGGACGCTCCTCATGAGCCCCGCCATGGTGGCCGCAGCCGCCATCGCCGGGGCGGTCACCGACGTGCGGGAGATCGAGCGCTGATGGCCGAGGCCTTGAGGATCACCCGCGTCGAGGGTCGCGGCCTGCCGATGCGCGGCGACGACATCGACACCGATCGGATCATCCCGGCGCGGTTTCTCCGATCGGTGACCTTCGACGGGCTCGAGAAATACCTGTTCGTGGACGAGCGCGCCGGATCGCCGGCCGCCGTGCGTGCGCACGGCGTCCACCCGTTCGACGATCCGCATTTCCAGGGCGCGTCCGTGCTGCTCGTGAACAGCAACTTCGGCTGCGGCTCGTCGCGCGAGCACGCGCCGCAGGCGCTCCAGCGCTGGGGCATCCGCGCCGTCGTTGGCGAGTCGTTCTCGGAGATTTTCTTCGGCAACGCCGCAATGATCGGCCTGCCGTGCGTCAAGGCGGCCGCCGACGACGTGCGCACGCTGATGGATCAGGTCGAGCGCACCCCACAAACCGCGATCCACGTGGATCTGACCGGCAACACGGTCGAAACCGAAGGCTTCAGCTGCGTGGTCACGCTCCCCAGCAGGGTCCGCGAGGCGCTCGTCACGGGGGCGTGGGACACGACCGGGCTGCTGCTGGATCGGTACGGGGAAGTGGACAAGACGGCCGCGGCCTTGCCCTACATTCGCGGATTCTAGTCGGTGCAAGCCCGGCTTCGCCTCGATCCTCGCTTCGCCTGTCGGTGCAAGCCCGATACTTGTCGGTGCGAGCCCTGGTGTCGCTCGCCGGTGCTTGCACTGACAAGGCCGAAGCGTCCTCCAGAGACATCGAAGCGAGCTCGCACCGACGCAGCGAAGCCTCCTTGCACCGGCGGCGAGGAGAGCTTGCACCGACAATCGAAGAGAGGCTACGCCTGCGCCTTCTTCCTCTCCTCCACCGAGCTGAGGAACGCGGTTGATGCATGCGACCGCTCTCCTCCCTTGCGGAAGACCAGCCGCACGTGCCGTCGGAGGCGGACCTCCGGCATCGCGAGCGCGACCAGCTCGCCGCGAGCGATCTCGGGCTCGGCGCAGCGGCGGGGCAGCAGCGCCACGCCCATCTGCATGGCGACGGCGCGCTTGATGCCTTCGAGGCTCGGCAGCGACACCAGGATGTTGGCGGGGATGTGATGCTGCTCGAACAGGCGCAGCACGCGGTCGCGGACGTGCGAGGGGTCGTTGTGCGCGATGACGGTCTGGCGCGCGCACTCGGAGAGTGTCACCTCTTTGGCAGTGGCCAGCGGATGCGCCGGCGGGACCAGCATCACCAGCTCGTCCTGGCCGAGCACGATCGCGCCGAGCCTGGGCTCGGCCGGCTGGAAGGTCAGCACGCCGAAGTCGAGACTGCCTTGCGCGACCTCGGCGCCGATCTGACGGGCGGGGATGCGGCGGACGTCCACGTGGACCAGCGGATGTGCCTCGCGAAACCGTGCAACCAGGTGCAGCACAGCGTGGACCGACGCCTCGTTGGCGCCGATGAGGACGCGGCCCCGGCGCAGATCTCTCAGCTCGCGGACGGCCGACTCCGCCTCTTCCGACAGACGCAGGAGGCGATCCGCGTAGTCGCGGAGAAGGCGCCCGGCATCCGTCAAGGTCGCGTCCTTCGTGGCGCGGTCGAACAGCCGCTCGCCCACGCTGTCCTCGAGACGGCGGACGGCCTGGCTGACCGCCGGCTGAGTCCGGTGCAGCTTCATCGCCGCCCGCGAGAAGCTCCTCTCGGCCGCAACCTTCAGGAAAACCCGCAACTCCGTCAGTTCCATGGCTGGCCTGATTCCATAAGCTCCGATAATTCAAACAGAATAATTATCATTTTGACAGCATGTATCGCCCTCGCGTCTACTGGAGGACGGCCCGTGGTCGGCCTTGGGGGTTCGAATGGCTCAGGAACAGGTGCGGATCTTCGATACCACACTGCGCGACGGCGAGCAGGCGCCGGGCTTCTCGCTGCGTCCGGCGGAAAAGCTCCAGCTTGCGCGTCAGATCGATGCGTTGGGCGTCGATATCATCGAGGCCGGTTTCCCCATCGCATCCCCGGCGGATGCCGAGGCGGTGCGCCGCATAGCCGTGGAGGTGCGGCGGCCGATCATTGCGTGCCTTGCGCGCTGCCATCGCGCCGACCTCGAAAAGGCGGCCTGGGCCATCAGGCCGGCGGCCCGCGGCCGGATCCACACGTTCATCGCAACCTCCGACCTGCACCTGTCGGCGAAGCTCCGCATCACCCGCGACCAGTGCCTGGAGGCGGCGGTCGAAGCCGTGCGCTACGCGCGTCACCACACGTTCGACGTGCAGTTTTCGGCGGAGGACGCCACGCGCAGCGATCTCGACTTCCTCTGTCGCGTGATTGAAGCGGTGATCAAAGCGGGCGCGAGCACGATCAACCTGCCCGACACCGTCGGCTACACGACGCCGGACGAGATCTACGAGTTCTTCATGACCATCCGGACGCGTGTGCCGAACTCGGACAGAGTGGCCTTCAGCGCGCATTGTCACGACGACCTCGGGCTTGCGGTTGCCAACACGCTCGCGGCCGTTCGCGGCGGTGTGCGCCAGGTCGAATGCACGGTGAACGGGATCGGCGAGCGAGCGGGCAACGCTGCCATCGAGGAGATTGTCATGGCGTTCCGCGTCCGCCAGGACCGGCTGCCGTACACGACCGCCATCGATTGCCGGCAGCTCTATCCGTCGAGCGAGATGCTGACGCGCCTCACCGGGCAGGGCGTGCAGGTCAACAAGGCGGTCGTCGGCCGGAATGCGTTCGCGCACGAGGCGGGGATCCACCAGGACGGCATGCTGAAGGACAGGCGGACGTACGAAATCATGCGCGCCGAGGACGTCGGCGCGCCCTGGAACCCGCTCGTCCTCGGCAAACACTCCGGCCGGCACGCCGTGCAGAAGCGCTGCGCGGACATCGGCTTCGCGCTCGAAGGGGAAGAGTTGATCGACGTCTACCGCGCGCTGATGGTCATCGCCGACGATCGCAAGACGCTGACCGACAACGACCTTCGTGCCGTGGTCGCCTCGTTCCGCGCCGAGCAGATGCCGTCGGACGCGATCGACCCGTTCGACACGCCCGCCACCGTCGGCTCGACGAGCGAATCGGGCTACGGACACGGTGTGTAGTTCGGGCGGGTGGGGCGGGTCGGGGGCACTATTCCCCACTTGCCCCATCCGCCCTACCGGCCTCACCCGCCCTGCTCGCCCCAATCACGGTCCCATCCAGATGCAGGTGCATCTCCGGGATCCGCACCGAGATCCCGCGCTGCACGAACACTTTTGCAATCCGCTTGCGCAGCTCCCTCCCGACAGACCACTGCTTCAGCGGCACTGTCTTGATCCGTGCCTTCATCACCAGCGTTCCGGGCTCCCACGCGTCCACGCCGAAGAACTCGAGCGGCTCGAGAATGTGCGGCTTGAACTCCGGGTCCTCCAGTAAGGTGGCCGCCGCGTCGCGCATGGCTCCGCCGACTCGGTTGGGGTCCGCGTCGAACGGCACCTTGATCGTGATGACGTAGTACGAGAAGTCCTTCGACA
>DATDHP010000494.1:0-8426 GCA_036521515.1 Vicinamibacterales bacterium | reverse complement strand
ACGAAGACCCGGAGTACGAGCGCTTCGACGAGTTCAATCTCGACCTCGGCCTCAACCTGTTGATGGGCGTGCAGTCGCGAGGCGGGCTGTTCATGGAGATCAAGTCGGCCGCGTACTCGGCGCCGCACGTCAGGTTCCTCGTCGGCTATACGTTCTGATGACCCGTCGGAGCTGCGCGGCGCGCGAAGCTGCTTCGTTCGTCGGTGCGCGCGCCCGTTTCGTTCGTCGGTGCGAGCCGGCCGTTGCCGGGCAGGTGGCATGCGACAGTCGCAGGGGCCGCATTCGGGCGGCCCGCCGACCGGCGACGCAGCACGGGACTCGCACCCGCACCGCGACGGGTTGTGAGGCACCAGGGACAGGAGCAACGAATTCCCAGGCGCTCCCATGCCTTACGGGCCCCGCTTCCTTGGTGCTCCAACCACCATCGCTAGAAGCGAATCCCGAAGGTGAGCGGCATGAACTGACCGTTCGCGTTGATCGTGTTCGTACCGGTGATGGTCTCGACCTCCTCCGTGTTGATTTCGGGACCCCAGATGTAGTGGAAGCGGAGCTCGACGAACACGCTCGCGGCATCGGAGACCCGGAAGTCCACGCCGCCTCCGAACACCATGCCGAAGTCGGTGGAGCTGCGATCGGCAACGACATTGTCAACCGGCACAAGTCCACCCGGAACACAGTAGTAGTACCACGGGCTGCAGTAGCCCGGCACCCAGCCGACGCCCGGCGTCGTCACCGTGACCGGCCGATAGTAGACGCCGAGGCCGGTCAGCCCGTACGGCCTGACTCTGGCCCCGGGGGGGCTCTTGACGATCACACTGGCGGTGCCGTACTGCATGTTCATGTCGGCAGTGAAGGGTGTCGGGACACCCACGCAGCCGGGCACGTTGACAGAGCACACCGGTAAATCGAAGTCCAGCTCTCCGAGGCCGTTGAAGCTGTACAGGCCTTCGATCCCGATCATAGGAGTGGCCTCGAACGTGAGGCCGAAATTGAAGTTGTACCCATCCCCGAGAACGTCCCCGATATCGGAGAGTGCCCACGTGTAGCCCCCTCCTATCTGCCAGTTCACCCGCTTGTCGGGGTCCTGTGCGCTGGCCGGCGACCCGCAGACGAGGATGGCCAGCGCGAGCAGCAATGGTGTGTGACGCATGGCGCGGTCCTTTCTGTGACGCGTGTTGACGTTCTTCACCGCCGTGGGTGAACACCAATCGAGCGGCAAGAAGTCTGCCTGCCGGCGACCAAAAGGCGAGAACGACGAAGGGACCCGAGTTGTGCCGGAATCCGCACGTCCCGGCGGCTCCGGCCGGATTCCGTCTCGCTTCGAGTCACGGCATTCCGTCACGCCGCCACCACGGGTCGCGAACGCGCGCGAGCATGGCGGGACAGAGCATCACGGACCCTCTTGACAGGTAAAGGCACACTCCGTACGCTAGGCGTCACCGGTTATTCTCACGACGAGCCCGGCACCCCACCGGCGATGCGGCATGAGCACCGTCCCACGGGAGCCCCAGGGACCCTCATGCGCATCTTCTGGACGACGGTGGCGATTCTCGGGTTCGTGTCGGGTGGGACGGCATCGGGCCTCGCGCAGGCCAATGACGGCCAGGATCCCCCGCCGTTGCCGGCGAAGGCGATTCCCCTCACCGAACACTCAATCCAACCTCCGGAGTTGCCGGCGCCTGACTCGGCCCGCCGCCAGGCCGAACTGGAGCAGTGGATCCACGACTTCTCGGAGTGGAAGAACTGGGTGGCGAAGTGGGGAAGCCGCCGGGAGCCTGGCTGGTTCAGCAGCTTTCGTGAACGCCGGCAGCGGCCCGATCCCCCCGTGTGGCTGTTCGACCAGTGCGGCGGCGCGCAGGAAGACACCGGCACGATCGCCGAAGGGTGCATCCTGCTCGCTGAATGGGCCGCTGACTTCGCCACCGCGGAGCTGGCGAAGGGCCGTGCGGCCGTCAGTACCGGGCAGGAAGAAGACGACAAGACGATCTGGTGGGAGCACGTCCATCTGGATGTCGGCTGGCCTGCCATGCAGTCGGGCGTCAGCCTCTACGGCGTGATAGGGATGCACGCCACGACCAGCGTTCGCGGGCGTCTTCAGATCTTCGTAGCGCCGGGGGCGATGCTGCTGAACGTCCCCACGCGCGATGGCGACCGCGCATGGAAGCTGGCCACGAACTACGGCATCGCCTACCGCCTGAGCGAATTCAGGTTTCCTGGCAACCGACGGGCGCTGCTCCATGTGAACCTCGCGAAAGCGTGGCTCCTCGACGCCGGCCCCGACGTGACGACGAGGAGCACGGATTTCGTCGGGTTCTCCCTCACGTTCAAGAAAACGCCCTAGTCGCGCGCAGTCGCACGGCGTCCTCCTCGCACACCTGCCAGTTCGAAGGCGAGCCACGACATCTCGCGGCGTCCGTGACGACGATGGGTCGTTGTTGGGCGGGTGGGGCAGGTGAGGAAGGCACAGCTTCGTCCCACCTGCCCGTCCCGCCCCACCTGCCCGACCCGCCGCGCGTTTACCGTTGCGGGCGACCGGCTCTCGCCACACGCGACTCGGAGAGGAACGGGAAATGCACCCGCGGGCCGGGACGTCGCGTGTCGAGCGACCGCAGCGACCGGAGCCAGACCACCATGTGTCATCGACTGCGCATTACCTGCTGCTCGTGCACCGCAATCCTGCTGATTGCCCTCGCGCCTTCTCCACTCCGTGGACAGGCGCCGAACCCGCAAACGACGACACCCGGGCCGCAGCCGGCGGGCCAGGCGGCAGGCGCAGCCTCGGCACCGGCGCCCGCACCCGCCGTCATGGCGTTGACCGACACTGGCTGGCCGCGCGATGTGACGACCGGTCAGACGACGATCACGATCTACCAGCCGCAATTCGATTCCTGGGACGGCTTCCACCTGACCGCGCGAAGCGCGGTCGCCGTCACGGAAAAGCCAGGCGCGCCGGCGGTCTATGGCATCGTCCAGGTATCTGCCGACGCCCACATCGACAAGGACGATCGGATCGTCTCGCTGGAAAAGATCACGGTCACGTCCGCGGCGTTCCCCTCGGTCGATGGCGAAAAGGCACGGCAGTGGGCGACGGCCCTGCAGGCGCGCGCCACGCGGATGAGACCGCTGGCCCTGGAGCGCTTCGAGGCGGCGCTCGCCGTGATGGCCGCAGAGCGGAAGGGCGAATCGGTCCCCGTCAGGAACGATCCGCCAATCATCCACATCTCGACGGTCCCCGCGCTCCTGATCCTGATCGACGGGGAGCCGGCCTATCGGGACGTCAAGGGGACGTCCCTGACCCGCGTGCTGAACAGCCGTCCGCTGATTCTGAAGGACGCCACGAAACACTATTTGAAGATCTTCGACGGCTGGATGGAGGCCCCGGCGCTGACGGGACCGTGGACGGTCGCGGCGAAAGTGCCCGCGGATTGCGACCGGGCGCTGCGCGCGGCCGCCGATGAGAAGGTCGTCGACATGCTCATCGGCGGAAATCCCGACGATCCGAAGACGGCGCCGTCCCTCAAGAACAACAAACCGCAGATCTACGTCGACACCAAACCAGCCGAGTTGCTCGTCCTCGAGGGCGATCCGAAGTTCGTGCCGCTCGCAGGGACCAGGCTGATGTACGCCGAGAACACCACCGGCAATCTCTTCGTTCACGCCGAGGATCAGCGCGCCTATGTCCTGGTGTCGGGGCGCTGGTTCCGCGGCCCGTCGGCGCTCGAGGGCCCGTGGGAATTCGTGGCGGCAGACAGCCTGCCGAAGGATTTTTCAGCGATACCCGACGAGAGCCCCAAGGAGAACGTGAAGGCATCGATCGCCGGCACCGGACAAGCCGAGGAAGCGATCATCGCGAACAGCGTGCCGCAGACGGCGCAGGTCAAGCGCAGCGACGCGAGGTTTGCACCAGCCTTTGACGGCGCCCCGAAGCTCGCGCCGATCGAGAGCACAAAGCTGGAGTACGTCGTGAACGCGTCACAGCCGGTCATCGCGGTCGGCACTCCCGTCGAATACTTCGGCGTGCAGAACGGCGTGTGGTTCGTCTCCAGCAGCCTGAACGGGCCGTGGCTCGTCGCCAGCAAGGTGCCTGCGGACATCTATGCGATTCCGGCCAGCTCGCCGCTTCACTATGTGACCTACGTCAGGATCTACGACTCGACGCCGGAGTACGTGATTGTGGGCTACACGCCTGGATACACCGGCGCCTACGTTGTCAACGGCTGCGTGGTGTACGGCACCGGCTATTACTATCCGCCGTGGATCGGCAGTTATTGGTACGGGCCTCCCTACACGTACGGGTTCGGCGTGAGCATGGCCTACACGCCGTGGGCTGGATGGCATATGGGCTTCGGCTTCGGGTGGACATGGGGAACGACCGTGGCCATCGGCTGGGGCTGGGGTGCATATCCGTGGTGGGGCGGTTATGGGTGGGGCCCGTACTATCCGTACGTGTACCGTCCCGGCGGCGTAGCGTGGGGGCCGCGCGGCGGCATGGCCGCATGGGGCCCCGGCTACTGGTCCGGCACCACTGGAAACATGTATCACCGCTGGGGATCGACCACCGCCGTCACGCGGCGCACTGGCGGCTACAACGCGTGGACAGGCAATCGCTGGGCGGGGCAGGCGGGCCGCGCCTACAACTCCCGCACGGGGGTCGCGGCCGCGGGTCAGCGCGGCGTCGTCGGCAACGTGTACTCGGGCAACTACGCGGCTGGCAGTCGCGGCGCTGCGGTCAACACGAGGACCGGCGCCGCAGTGGCAGGACGCGCGGGCACTGCCGGAAACATCTACACCGGCAACGAGGTCAAGGGCGCCCAGGGGGTCGTCCGCGGTCCCGGTGGTGAAACAACGCGTGTGGGTGCGATCGCCGGGGAAGACGGCGGAGCGCTGCGAGTGGGCGACGACGTGTACGCCGGTCGCGATGGCAACGTTTACAAGCGGAACGAAGGCGGCGGCTGGGATACTGTCACGCGGCCCCAGCCTCGCGATGGCGCCCAGACCGGTGCCATCAACCGCGGTCAGCTCGATCGAGAGCACGCCGGCCGGACAGCGGGCAATTACCGCTCGGGAGCGGCCCGCTCTGGCGGCTATCACGGCGGTGTTTCGCGCGCGGGCGGGGCGCGGGGCGGCCGCCGGCGCTAGCGCGGACACATGCAGCGCTTCGACCCGATGCGGCGACGCTCCGCGGCGTTCGCCGTCGTGGTGTTGGCTCTCCTGCCGCCGGCCGGCGACGCGCTCGCCGCCAACGACACCATGCAGGCCGCGGACCGCGAGCAACGGCCGCGCATCGGCGTCGCGTTTGGAGGCGGAAGCGCACGCGGCCTCGCCCACGTCGGCGTGATCCGCTGGCTTGCGGAGCACCGCATCCCCGTCGACGTTGTTGCCGGCACCAGCATGGGCGGCCTCGTCGGCGGCGCCTTCGCGTCCGGCCTGCCGGCGGAGGAGCTGGCACGCGTGCTCGCCGACACGGATTGGGACGCGATGTTCGGCAGCACTCCGTTCCGCTATAAGAACGTGCGCCGCAAGCAGGACGCGCGCGCCTATCCGGCACGGCTCGAGTTCGGACTCAAGCGCGGCATCGTCCCACCTGTCGCGCTCAACAACGGCCAGCAGGTCGAGTTCTTCCTTGCGCGCATCGTCGGCGCGTACGCCGACCTTCGGAGCTTCGACGATCTCCCGACGCCGTTCCGCGCGGTCGCCGTGGATCTCGTCTCGGCGCAGCAGGTGGTGCTCGACCGTGGTTCGCTTGCCTCGGCGATGCGGGCGACGATGTCGCTGCCCGGCGTGTTCCCTCCGGTGGAAATGGAGGGTCGCGTCCTGGTGGATGGCGGAGCGATGAACAATGTGCCGGCCGATGTCGTGCGCAGCATGGGCGCCGACGTCGTCATTGCCGTGAACGTCGGGTTCATGGGCGACACGCGCACGGTCACCTATTCCCTGCTCGGCCTCATGAGCCAGACCGTCGACGTCATGATGCAGGCGAACACGCGCGCCGTGATGCAGGCCGCTGCTGACATCGTCATCAACCCACCGCTCGAGGGCTTCGGCAGCCTCGACTGGCGGCGGAGCGCCGAGCTCGCTGACGAGGGCTACCGCGCTGCGGAAGCGATCAAAGACAGGCTGCTGCCGCTCGCGCTCGACGAGGCTGGCTGGGTGGCCTATCAGGAGGGGCGGCGCGCGCGCCGGAAGACCACGCTTCCCGCGCCGCAGTTCCTGTCGGTCGTGGGAGCGGTCCAATCGGACCAGCGCCACATCGAGGACGCCCTGCGCGCACGGATCGGACAGCCGCTCGACGTGCCGGCGCTCGAGACGGACCTCGAGGCGCTCGGAGGCCTCGATCGCTACGAGACGGTCGGTTGGCAGCTCGTCGACGACTCGGGCCGGGCCGGACTGCAGGTCCGTGCTCGTCCGAAAGCGAACGCGCCGCCGTTCCTGATGCTCGGTCTCAATCTTCAGAACACCACCAGCGATGAATTCGAGGTCCAGCTCGCCGCTCGCTACCTCGGCTTCGACGTCGCGGGCTCGGGATCGGAACTGCGAATCGACGGCGCCGTCGGCGCGCTGCCAGCCATTGGAGCCGAGCTCTATCGCCCCATCGGCGGGTCGGCGGTCTTTGCGGCCCTCGCGGCAGGCGCGGACCGGCAGACCACGAAATTCATCCAGGACGATGTGGTCGTGGCGCAGTACGACGCCGTGCGGATGCAGGTCGGCGTCGACGCGGGCGTCAATCTCGGGCGCGACAGCGAGGTGCGCGGGGGGGTGTCGATCGGGCAACTGAACGCGACGGTGGCCGCAGGAGATCCCGGGCTGCCGGAGCTCGACGGAGGCGAGACGCGTGCGCGTCTGCGCTGGCTGTACGACGGTCAGGACAGCCCGGTCGTTCCCTCGAGCGGGGCTCGCACCGTCGCCACGATCGGCCATACGTTCAACGCGCCCGACGTGGTCCCGGAAGTCGTCACCGAACGTTCGAACGACGACCTGACGCAGGCCGAGGCGCGCGCCTCGGTCTTCTGGCCGCTGCGGCAGCGCGATCGTCTGTTCCTTGCCGGTGGGGCCGGCACGTCGTTCGGGAAGCAGCCCCTTCCGACCGAGCAGTTCCAGCTCGGGGCGCCGACGCGGCTCGGCGCGTACCACTCCGGGGAGTTGCGAGGCGATCACTACGGCGTAGTGACGGTCGGTTATCTGCGCGGCGTCGGCCGCATGCCGGATTTCCTCGGCGGCCCGATCTTCCTCGGCGGATGGATCGAAAACGGCTCGGCCTTCGACGACATCGATGACGCCGTGTTCCGGACGAACCTGAGCGCCGGCGCCATCGTCGATACGCTCGTCGGACCGGTGATTCTGGGCGCCAGCTTCGACTTCGACGGTCGGTGGCGGTACTACATCGGGATTGGACGGCTCTTCTGATTGCCCGCTTCGCCGCGCCAAACGAGCGCAATCGCCGCGTCATCAGTTATTTACACACTTTAAACGCCGATGATGCCGGCTCTGCCGACGGCATTGACAGGACGGCCCGGCAGGTCTACTGTCGCTGTGCTAACCGGAGGAGGCTTTCCGATGACGACCAGACTGTTCTACCGGGCAATTGCTCCGCTCGCAGTCACCTTACTCATAGTGGCGTCGCTCGTGCGGACCGGCTCCGGCCAGGCCAACGGCGGCGCAGTGACCACCGACAATGACGACATCGGCGGCGTCGTCTCCGGAGCCCGCGGGCCGGAGGCCGGCGTGTGGGTCATCGCGGAAACGCGCGACCTGCCGACCAAGCTCGCAAAGATCGTCGTCACCGACGACCAGGGGCGCTACCTCATCCCCGACCTGCCGAAGGCAAACTACGAGGTCTGGGTACGCGGCTACGGACTGGTTGATTCGCCGAAGACGCAGTCGGCGCCGGGACGGACCGTGAACCTGAAGGCGGTTGCCGCCCCCGACGCCAAATCGGCGGCGGAGTATTACCCGGCGCAGTACTGGCTGGCCCTGCTGCAGGTTCCGCCGCCCAGCGACTTCCCTGGCACAGGCCCGCAAGGCAATGGGATCGCCACGACGATGCGGAGCCAGGGCGAGTACATCCGCAGCATCATCAACACCGACGGCTGCACGGGCTGCCATCAGCTCGGCAACAAGGCGACGCGCGAAATCCCGAAGAGCCTCGGCGTGTTCGACTCGAGCGCCGCCGCGTGGGACCGCCGCATCCAGTCGGGCCAGGCGGGCGCCGGGATGAGCAACCGCTTCACGCAGGTGGGCCGCCAGCGCGCGCTGGCGATGTACGCCGACTGGACCGACCGCATTGCCGCGGGTGAGCTGCCGGCGACCGCGCCGCCACGCCCGCAGGGCCGCGAGCGCAACGTCGTCGTCACGCTGTGGGACTGGGCGGATCCGCGCCACTACCTGCACGACGAGATTGCCAGCGACAAGCGCAACCCGACGGTGAA
>DATDHP010000493.1:0-10572 GCA_036521515.1 Vicinamibacterales bacterium | reverse complement strand
CACTCGGAACCGCTCGCGATATCGGGACGAGATTCGAGGTCAGGCTGATTGAAGGAAGCCTCATGCGCGTGCGCGTCCGCGACGGCATCGTGCGCGTCACGACGACGCGCGGCGCGGACAATGCCGAACGCGGTATCGAGCTCGTCGCCAGCGACAATGGCGGGATTACGCGCGCGAAGGCGCCGGTCACCGGCGACGAGTGGGATTGGATCACGCTGGCGGCCGCGCCCTTCGACCTCGATGGCAGGACGCTGGCGGACTTCCTCGCCTGGGTCACGCGTGAAGGCGGATGGGAAATCCGGTTCCAGACCGACGCACTGGCCAGGTCCGCGTCGACCATCGTCATCAGTGGCTCGGTAGACGGCCTCACGCCCGAGCAGGCGCTGCGTTCCGTGCTGGCCACCTGCGGCCTGACGCATCGACGCGACGGTGACATCGTCACGATCCAGGCGGGAAGCGCGTCATGAGTGCTCGTTGTGGCTTCCGCCTTCAGGCGGAAGGCAGCGCTGCTGCGCGGCCCGCTCTTCCGGCTGAAGCCGGAAGCCACATCCGTCTTCGGATGGCAGGAGGAATGTGCCTTGTCGCACTGCTGATGATCGCCGCCCCCGTCCAGGCCCAGTCCACGCGCTACGCGGGCCGGTTGCTCGCCGACGTCCTTCGCGAGCTCCAGGTGAGCGGGCTGAAGATCGTCTTCAGCTCCAGCCTTGTCCGTCCCGACGCGCGCGTGCTCGCCGAGCCACGAGCCCGCGCGCCGCGCCGCATCCTCGACGAAATTCTTCGCCCGCATGGCCTCGAGGCGCAGGCCGGCGATGCGGGGAGGCTGCTCATCGTCAGGAGCGCGCGTAGCGGCGGGCGGCGCCAGGCCACCGAGGCCGCTGCCGCACCAGTCGAGACCGGCAGCATTGCCGGCCGTGTCGTTGACGCGAACACGGGTGCGCCGGTTCCAGACGTCGTCGTGATGGTGCAGGCGACCGGGCACTCCACCCAGACCGACGAACAAGGCGCCTTCGAGCTGTCAGAGGTTCCGGCGGGACGCCACGACCTGTTCGTGTCAACCATCGGCTACTCGCTCGCGCGCCCGGCTGTGGAAGTCTCCCGCGGCGCGACGACCACACTCACGATTCCCCTTGCCGAAGGGACGGGCGCCTACACCGATCGCGTGATCGTGACGGCGGACACGGTGCCTGTCGCCGATCAGGCGATTCCGGCGCGCCAGGTGCTCGGCAGCGCCGCCCTGCAACGTGTCGGCACGGTGCTCATCGACGATCCGTTTCGCGCCGTGCAGGCGCTGCCGGGCGTGATCTCCAACGACGACTTCCGCAGCGATTTTTCAGTACGGGGCATCGACTTCAACCACCTCGGGCTGTCGATCGACGGCATCCAGACGCGCGTCCTGCTCCATGCGGCCGAGGCCGTCGACGACGGCGGGTCGATGGCATTGCTGAACAGCGACATCCTGGATCGCGTCACGCTGTCGAGCGGCGCCTATCCCCAGCGCTTTGGCGATCGCTCCGGCGCCTGGCTGGAGGCGACGATGCGCGAGGGATCGCGTGCGGCGAGAGGATTCCGCGGCGCCGTCAGCGGAACGGCCGCATCGATGCTGGCCGAGGGGCCGCTTGGCCGAAGCGCGAAAGGCTCGTGGCTGGCGTCCACCCGGTACAGCTACATCGATTGGCTCGTTCGTCGCGTCGTCTCTGACGTCGACGCCGTTTTCGGATTCGGCGATCTCCAGTCCAAGGTTGTCTATGACGTCACGCCGCGCCAGCGTGTGGAAGTGATGGGCATTGCCGGCCGCGCCAGGCTCGATCAGCCGCAGGAGCGGCAGCCGAACGAGGCCGCGGACGCCGCGGACGACATGGCGCTCGGCAGCGTCGCGTGGCGGTCGACCATCGGGCCGTCGGTCGTGCTGTCGCAACGGTTCGCGGTGGGCGGCCACCGTTTCCGGAACGTCAACCCGCAGGCGGTCGAGATCGGCCGCGGCACGTTCCGCGACCTGTCCTTTCGGAGCGACGCGCTGTGGGTGCCGCGCCCCGCGATCACGATCGAGACGGGGGGCCAGGCGCAGCACCTGCGCTCGTCGCGGAGCCTGCTCGAATACAACGCGACGCCACTCGGAACGGTAGTCGCGACGCGAACAGATGATTTCGACGAGTCGGCTCGCGTCACCTCGGGCTTCGTGCACAGCTCGTTCGCCGCCGGTCGTTTCACCATCGCACCGGGCCTTCGAGTGGCGCATTCGTCGATCGTGGACGAGACCGTCGCGTCTCCGTGGCTGCAGGCGGGCTGGGCGCTGACTGACGCCCTGGGTGTTCGCGCCGGAATCGGCGTCTACCATCAGTTCCCCGACTTCAGGGAAGTGTACGGCTCGAACGCGGGCGTCAACCTTAGGCCAGAGCGTGCACGGCACATCGATCTCGCGCTCGAACATCGGCTCGGCGCGCGAACACGCTGGCAGACGACGCTGTTTCATCGCCGCGAGGCAAACGTGCTCCACCTGCCCGACGCGTTCCGGCTCATCGCCGGGCGGCCGGTTCCACCCCCGCCATTTGCGCAGTACGAGAACCGCCTGGACGGCCACGCCCACGGCGTCGAGCTGTTCGTGCAGCGGGAGCTGGCGCAGGGACTCTCGGGATGGGCGTCCTACGCGTGGAGCCACACCACACGGCGCGACCGCGCCACCGGCGAGCGCTTCGACGCCGACTTCGATCAGCGTCACACGGCGAACGTCTACGGCCATTACGCCATTTCGAGTCGCACGAGCGTCAGCGGCAAGCTCCTCGTCGGCAGCAATTTCCCGATGCCGGGCTACTGGGACCAGCGGGGAGAGCTCCTGTTCGTGGGCGACCGCAGGAACGCGGTGAGGCTGCCCGGCTACGCCCGGCTCGACATTCGCGCCAACCACGTCTTCAACTACACGAAGCGGCGGCTCACCCTGTTCGTGGAGGTGATGAACGTTCTCGATCGATCGAACGTCCGCTGGACCGCGCCGGGCGTAGCACTCAGAACCGGACAGGCGTTCGACTATCTGCAGGAGTTGTTTCCGCTGCTTCCCTCTGCTGGAATGCTGCTCGAATTCTGAAGCCTGTGGTGCAAGCCCTGCTTCGCGGCATCGGTGCAAGCCCACTTCGTTTGTTGGTGCAAGCACCCTTCGCGGCCGGTGCAAGCCCGCCTCGCCACGTCGGTGCGCTTCGCACCGACAACGGCGCAGCAGAGAGACCACCGGCCGCGAGAGGGGCTTGCACCGACTCGGCGAAGCGGGGCTTGCACTGACAGCGAAGGGGCCCGCACCGACGCCGAAGCGGCCTTGCACGTGCGCAAAAACTGCGTGCACGGCTCCGAAGGCCGCTGCGTTTTCTGCGTGGGGGCGAAAGTCGTGTCGCCGTGTAAGTTGTTGATTTGATTAGACGAGACGGTTCAAACTGCACGGATTTTCGCTTGACTTTCGCGCGGCACGCTTCTAGGATCAACCCCGGCCGTGACCTCCTCTGTCACACCCTCCAACCACCATCAATTCCACACACGGCTGCGCGCCAAGGAGACCGCATGTCGCTCGACGATCTGAAAGAACGCACCAAAGCCCTCGACATTGCCGTCGGCCAGATTGAGAAGCAGTTCGGCAAGGGCTCGATCATGCGCCTCGGGCAGCGCAACGCCATTGCGCCGATCGAGGCGGTGTCCACCGGGGCGATCAGCATCGACTATGCCCTCGGGATCGGCGGCCTTCCACGCGGGCGCGTCACCGAGATTTTCGGTCCCGAATCCTCGGGCAAGACCACCCTGGCGCTTCAGGTCATCGCCGAGGCCCAGAAGAGCGGCGGGATGGCCGCGTTCGTCGATGCCGAGCACGCGCTCGATGCGCAGTACGCCCAGAAGCTTGGCGTGGACCTGGACAACCTGCTGGTCTCGCAGCCGGACCACGGTGAGCAGGCGCTCGAGATCGTCGAGGTGCTGATCAGGTCCAACAGCGTGGACGTCGTCGTGGTCGACTCGGTGGCCGCGCTCGTGCCCAAGGCGGAGATCGAGGGCGAGATGGGCGAAGCGCAGATGGGCCTGCAGGCGCGCCTCATGTCGCAAGCCCTTCGCAAGCTGACGGGCGTCGTGTCGAAGTCCAAGACGATCCTCATCTTCATCAACCAGCTGCGCGAGAAAATCGGCGTGATGTTCGGCAACCCGGAGACGACCACCGGTGGTCGGGCGCTGAAGTTCTACGCGTCGGTTCGCATCGACATCCGCCGTATCGCCAGCATCAAGGATGGCGACCAGGTGATCGGCGGCCGCACGCGAGTGAAGGTCGTCAAGAACAAGGTCGCTCCACCCTTCCGCGAGGCCGAGTTCGACGTGATGTACGGCGAGGGCATCTCACGCGAGGGCGACCTGCTCGACCTCGCGGTCGAGAAGCGCATCATCGAGAAGAGCGGCGCCTGGTTTGCGTTCAGCGGGGAGCGCCTCGGCCAGGGGCGCGAGAATGCGAAGCAGTTCCTGAAGGACAATCCTGAGATGCGCCAGACGATCGAGGATCGCGTCCGCAAGGAGCTGGGCCTCGCCCGCGAAGCGGAGATCGCCGCGATCTGAAGCCGGCAGCATTCGTAGGGGCCGGCTGAAGCCGGCCCTTACGACTGTCGGCTGCCCCGCTGCCGGCTACGAGCCGAGCCTCATCGGACAGGGCGTGGGCCAGCGGACGCTGGCGCACCCCCCTCGCCGGTAACATCCACTACGTCCCCACCCTGCCCGATCTCCAGCATCGCGGGCTCAGTCGTGCCCCACGCGATGCGCGTACACACGGACACACCCTCACCACATTTGTGGCCGTCCGAAACACTGTGGCCGACACGAACACCGGGGGGACCGATCGCGGAATGTACGACCCGCATCGCGAACGTGTCAACGCAGCGTCGACGATTACTGTGCAGTCTGGGATCCCCGCGCATGTGTGCGCGGTGGAGTAGAGGCGTCAGGAGAACGCCAGGTAGGAACCGTGCTCAGACGATCAGCTTGCCCTGCGCTGGTCGCGAATACGAGCGGGCTCGCGGCGCATGTCCCGGCGAGCGGGATAGCAGGATATCTCCGACACCTCGTCGGCGCGCGCCGGAAACCGGAACCGCTGTTCATTGGGGGCGGAAGACCGTTTCGCTCGACGTGAAGAGGAACCTACGACCAGCCGCAAGACATGGGACTTCATAGCTCCCGCAGAGGCAAGGGCTCGGCCAAATCCAAGATGTGCGATTTGTCGAGGTTTTCGTGAGATCGACCTTAACAGCTGGGTTAGGTTTCAAAACGGTCGAGCCGGAAGAAACTACACGGATGGGCTAGGTTGATCTCTCCGACTACTGGCCCGTCACGACGGGTGACATCCTGCGTGTGGGCTGGAGAAGCGGCCGGGATAGAAGATGTCGTGATGGCGCGCGGACGCCTGTTCGGCGTTCGTGTACCTGCGCGATCCCGCCACCCAACGTTGGGACCTGACGCAGAGGCTCTTCGCCGTCAATGTCGGACGCGTCGGACGGGCGAATCTGGACGGAAGCGGGATCGAGATCGTCGTCAGCGGACTGGTCGGTCCCCGCGGACTCGGTTTCGACCTCGTTGGCGGAAAGATGTACTGCTCGGCGCGTCTCGGCCCGACCGCGCTCACCGCCGTGCAGGCCATATCGGGCTTTGCCGCAAGGAACCAATCAGATACGAAGGTCTCCTGGATTACCTTCTTCATACCCCCGGTCTACGGTCCACGGTCTTCGGTCTCCGGTGGAAACTAGAGGCGGACCTGAAGGTCCGCCTCTACATCAACACAAAGCCTCTACATCAACACAACGTGAGCTCCGGTCTAATTCGTCGTCGTCACCGGCACGACCTTCACGAGCTCGGCGAATGGCACCACCTTGCCGTGCAGCGGCACGATGCGATCCACGCGCAGGCTGCGCTTCCTGATGTTCTCGAGCAGGTTAGGCGCGTACGGCGCCACGGCGGCGCCGGGTGTATAGACGTCGGCTTCGACGAGGAGGCGTTCTCTCGGGAAGTAGGCCATGAGTAACGTGTCGGCGTGCGGGTTCCCCTCGATGGTGTAGAGATTGACCGTCATCGTTTTGTCCATGAGGACCCGTTCACCGTCCACCGCCTCGACGTCCACCGGCTTTGGATTCTTCGCAAGCGCGTCGGGCGCCACCGTGTGCGGCCGCTTGCCGGCTTCCTCGAGGTACTCCGCGGCGTTCTCATGCGCGATCACCGTCAGCCCTTCCGACATGGCCGCCCGGACCCCGCCGGAGTGATCGAAATGATGGTGGGACACGACAAGCTGCGTGAGCGGCTTGTTCGGCCGCAGCTCTTTCGCCTTCGCGATCACGGCCAGCGCGCGCGTCTCGTTCTGCGGCGCTTCGATGAGCGTGAGGTGATCGTCGAATTCGACCAGGACGCTGTGATGGCTCTGCCCGGCGAGCAGCCAGACACGAGGCGCGAGCTCCTCGACAGCCACGGTGGCCGGCGGCGGGCCGGCGATCGCCGCGGCCGACGCGGCGGCGGCCGGGGCGGCGAGATCCCCCGTCTCGGCATCGACCGCCTGCGTCGTCACGCGGATGTCGGCGGTCGTCACATCGTCGGTCTTCGTCGTGAGACGTGCCGGCAACTGCAGCCCGTTGACATCCTGGTAGTCCGCGAAGCCGGTCTCGATGGTCACGTCACCGAGATTCGTGTTGTCCGTTGTCGAGATGACGCGCGTCGGCCTCATGCTGCCCGTGTCCACCGCCAGCGTGAAGGTCGCGCCATCGGCCGTCCGGACGTCGAGGAGATTTTGCCCATCCTCCGTCCTCGGGTTCGACAAGGTCGCGCCCGGATCGAGCGCCGCTCGAACGCTGGTGATCGGGTGGTGAAAGATCTCGACTCGGCGATCGCCGGAGACGAGATTCGATGTGCGTGTCGCCGTCCCGTTGGCGGCCACGTTGTAGCCGACGTCGCCGTCGACACCCTGGACCAGTTTCTGCGGCATCTGCCCGGCAAAGTACTGGAAGCCGGGCGTGCGCGTGAGCTCTGTACGGGCGCGGCGGCCAGCCACGTCGATGGCGCGCCGGTAACCGGACACGGTGAACGTCTGCCCGGTTGCCTCCGGCGTCATGTCCTGCCCCAGGTTGCCCTGGGTTCCCTCGCCTTCGAAGACGATCGTCTTGATCGCCTGGATTCGGTCGCTGCCACCGAGCGCTTCGGCGGCGCCGTTGATGGTTTGCTGTTCCGGTGTTGCCCGGCTGCAGGCGCTCAACATTGCTGCCGTGAACAGCGCGAGGCACAAGAAAGGTCTCATACGTCGCTCCTGTTGAAGTGTGCCGGTTTGCATCAACTCCCCAACTCGCAACTCCCAAAACAATCGCGTTGGGATTTGGGGCCTGGTGCTGGGGGTTGGGAGTGAGAGGTCCCAGGCTCTAGTGCTCCGGGCTCTCCCAAGCCTGAGCATACCCAATCGCGAGGATCCGCGCGATAAGCGCCTCGCGGAATTGCGACGCGGCGTCAACGGTCGTGAATGCCTGCTGATTCTGACCGTCGGGGCCGAGGATGACCACCTCCGCACCCGCGTCCAACTCCCGCTGCACGACGCGAATCGTCGTGAGGTCTTTCTGGTAGAGCCATGCGTTCGGAGCCATGTCGTATCTCGACGGGTAGAAGCTCATCCGTGGATCGACGATATCACGGCATCCTGGCTCTCCACCGAACAGGGTTGCACGCTTATTTCGAGGGCTCAGGCGTCCGGCGAGGCGCGCGCAGCACCTTGCCGGGTCGCGCCGGCGTCATGGCGCCATCTTCGAACACCGTGGCGCCGTTGACGATGACCCGCGAGAAGCCTTCGGCATACTGATGCGGGCTCTCGTAGGTTGCCGCGTCCTTCACCGTCGCCGGGTCGAAGACCACGAGGTCCGCCTTCATCCCTTCCTCGAGGCGTCCCCGGTCGGCGAGCTTCAGGCGCTGGGCCGGCAGCGCGGCCATTTTGCGCACGGCCTGTTCGAGCGTGAGGATCCGGCGATTCCGCACGTACTCCGACAGCACCCGCGCGAACGTGCCGTAGCTCCGCGGATGCGGCGCGTTCCGTCCGAACACCGGAATCTCGCCGTCCGAGGCAATCATCGCGACGGGATGGCGGATGATGCGATCCACGTCGCCAGCGTCCATCGCGTGGAAGACGCCGCGACAATCGTCCCGCTCGAGAATCCATAAGAGCGTGTCCGCGGCGTTTTCGGTCGTCGCGTCGAGCCCGCGGCCGTGCGTCAGCTCGGCGAGGTTGCGGCCCACGGCGTCGGGGAGGGCGTCGCATCGCGAGACGACGACGTTCTTCGGGTCGCCGCCGCCCCGTTCTTCGATGATGATGCGGACGGCGTCGGACCGTGCTCGCGAGCGCGCCGCCGGATCCTTCAGGCGTTCCAGCATCAGCGCACGGCCGCCCTCGAGCACCCACGGCGGCAACAGGCCGGCGGCGAGCCCGGTGCTCGACGCCGTGTAGGGATACACATCGAGCGTCGCGTCAATGCCACGCGTGCGCGCCCCGTCAATCAGGCCCAGCGTCTCGGCGCTCTTTCCCCAGTTCGGCCGGCCGGACGCCTTGTGATGCGTTACCTGCGTGGGAAGGCCGCCGCGTTCCCCGATCAGGATCGTTTCCTCGACGCTCGCCGTCACGCGAGACGTCTCGTCGCGCATGTGCGAGATATAGATGCCGCCGGCGCGCGCGGCCACGCGCGCGAGGTCGACGACTTCCTCGGTCGGCGTGAAGATCCCGGGAACGTAGAACAACCCCGAGCTCAGGCCGAAGGCGCCGTCGCTCATCCCCTGCGCGACGAGACCGCGCATCTTCTCGAGCTCCGCTGCCGTCGCTGGCCGGTTCTCCAGGCCGACCACGGCTTCGCGCACCGATCCCTGGCCGATGAAGGTGCCGATGTTGATCGACTTGGCCAGCGCCTCGAGCTTCGCCAGGAACGGCCCCAGCGGCACTGGCGATCCGCCGTCAGGGCCGTCGATGATCGTCGTCACACCTTGTCGGATGTAGTTGTCTGCGGTGGGAACCTCGAAGAGGCCCTGCGCCGCGCCGCGGGTCGCGTGCACGTGAATATCGATGAAGCCGGGCGCAATCACCAGCCCCGCGACGTCGATGGTGCGGGTCGCCGGCGCTGTGATGGCGGGTGCAATCCGGGCGATCTGGTCGCCCCGGACGCCGACGTCCCCCCGGAAAGGCGTGCCTCCGGTTCCGTCCACGATGAGGCCGTTCCGCAACACAAGGTCGTACCGCTCCTGGGCGCCACCCATGAAGGGAGACAGGGCGAGCACGGCGGCGCCGACCAGGCGGGCAGGCTGAAACATAAAGACCTCGAAGGCGGCTAGAGAAGGTGTCTGGCGGCGCGGATTATACCTGCCAGTGACCGACCGCTCGATATACACTGCGCCAGACAGTCCGGAGGAGGCCTTTGATGACACGCGTCGTTGCCACCGCCAGTCTCGTGCTCCTGTTCCTGGTCCAGACCCGGCCCTTCGCCCAGCAGACGGCCCTGACCGATGGGATGCTCAAGGCGTCGGAGCTGGAGGTTCCGCAGCTCGTGGAGTTGATGGAGCTGAAGCCTGGAATGACGGTCGCCGACGTGGGCGCCGGTTTCGGCGCCTGGACCATGAGGTTCTCGAGGTTCATCGGGCCGAACGGGCGTGTGTTTGCGACCGACATCGGCGCACCGCAGCTTGCCGCGCTTCGCGACATCGTCCAGCGTGAAAAACTGGCCAACGTGATGGTTCAGGAAGGCGCGGTCGGGTCGACGAATCTGCCGGCCGCCTGCTGCGATGCGATCCTGATCCGGGACGCGTACCATCACCTCACCCAGCCGGCGGACATGATCAGGAGCCTCGCCGCGTCGCTGAAACCCGGCGGCCGTCTCGTGGTGATCGACTTCCCACCCCGGGCGAAGTCCGAGATTCCAGCCGGCGTGCCGGCCAATCGCCTCGGTCACGGTGTGCCGCCGGACGTCGTCCACGGCGAGGTGAGTGCCGTCCTGACCCACGTGCGCACAATCCCGTCATGGGCTCCGACCGGCAGCACGGCTGCAGACCTGTACCTCCTGCTGTTTAGAAAGTCCTGATTTATCCGAAATGAAACTGCCCGCCTCCGCGGCTGTGCCGCTTCGGCGGGGCAACCTTCGCTCGCTGGCCTGCCTAGCCGAAGCTGGGTGGCAAAGCCAGCGAGCGAAGGCTGGTGGCCAGGGCCGGAATCGAACCAGCGACACCCGCATTTTCAGTGCGGTGCTCTACCAACTGAGCTACCTGGCCGGAGGGAGGCGCGTCAGCCTCTGTGAGGGACGTTAACAGACCAACAGAATTCAGAGTATACCTTGCTTCAAGCAGGCACCTATCCACACGTGGAGCAACGCGCGATTCTGCGCAATTCTGTGGCTTCCGCCTGCCCGGAGCGAAGTCGAAGGGGCTCTTGGGGGAAGGCACCCCGTCGCCCCATCTCCCCTGAATAGAGGATCGCCACCACAGCACGACACCGAACGTGCTCCTCTACCTTGCAAAGCCCTTGAACCAGTTCGGCTTCTGGCGACTGAACTAATTGTCAAGGATGACGAT
>DATDHP010000492.1:0-1556 GCA_036521515.1 Vicinamibacterales bacterium | reverse complement strand
CGGCATCCGTTGTACGTCGGTTCGAGCGCGATCGCGCTGGGCGTGGTCATCGCCGCGCGCCACCCGGTGGTGACGATCGTCACGCTCGTTTACATGGTGGCGACGCTCACGGCGGCGATCCGGACCGAAGAGGCCTTCCTGCGTGGGGCGTTCGGGGACATCTACGATCTGTATCGCGCATCAACCGTAGAGCCGATGATGCGGCGATTCAGCCTGACTCGGGCGTTCCGGAATCGTGAGCACCGTGCGGCAGCCGGCCTGCTCATCGGCTTCGGTCTGCTGGCCATGAAGGCGCTGACCTGATTTGATGCCGCACGTGGGGCCGGCTTCAGCCGAGCTTGAGCCTACCCGGTCAGACGGTTAAGGAGGGTTCCAATCAAAGGCGAGCAGATACGTGCGCTGTGTCCGCGAGCCGTTGTCGTCCGACAACAAGTACAGGCGGATCCCGTCCGCCGGCCGCGAGACGATGGCAATCGCCTCGAAGTTGTCGCGCGTGAGCGGCGCCGCCATCGCGAGCTCGTCGAGGAGGCGTCCTCCATCTTTGTTCGCGCTGGCGATCAGCCTGACAACGATGCGGTTGCCCTGTGCGGGAGTGTATGCCCTGCAGAGCATGGCAAGATCTCCCTCATCTCCGAAAGAGGCGAGGGCGGTGAGACTCAATCCCGCGGGCACCATCCTGCCGAGCGCCGTCTCCCGGCAGGCAGTGGAGAGGTCGCAGAGCCACACGGTCCCAGCTTCGCTGCCAACCAGGTACGCGTTGGGGCCGGCCGCAGGATAGGCGCTCAGCGCTTCCATCCCCTCGTTGTCGGGAAGCGGTGCGTCCGGCTTCGGCGCCGGGCGAGGCGGCCCTCCGGCTGCTGGATAGAGCCAGATTCGATGATCGCGCTCGAAGCTCACGAGGCGATCGCCGTTGGGCAGGGTGGTCAGTCCCTCGGCATCGCTGTTCACCGCTCCGCGCACTGGTCGGCCCTGCTCGTCGACCAGCCTCGTGACCTGAGCGTCTGCAAGTCCCGAGAGCTGTCCCGTTCCATCGAGGACCAGCCGTGCGTTGAAGAGATAGCCTTCGTCGCTCACCGCCACGAGACGGCCGTCGCGCTGGATCTCCATGTCCGACAACTCGTGCAGTCCAGGCGATCCTGTGCTCGTGATCTCGATGCCGCCGGCGTACCTGAAGCGGCCGATCGCCGCTTGCGTTGGATCAGCCGGATTGAGCGCCACGGCAGTGGTGCGAATCGACATTGAGGGACGCGTCTCGAATCGCGTCGAGCCGAGCGGGCCGGAGCCACAGGCAGTGGTCACGATTGCGAGCCAGATCGACGTCGTCTTCGTCACGCGGGTGCTGTTCATTATGCAGGCAGTGCCGGTGCCGGCCGCGCCGAACCGGACCGCCAGGCGGCTGCCGGCCGGGTTCGAGGGTTCTGCTATAATTCGATCTTTGTTTGGTCGCGTGCAGGCGCGACAGTCCTGCCCGCCGAACCGCGCAACGCGAGGCGGGCGGTTAGCTCAGTGGTAGAGCACCGGCTTTACACGCCGGCTGTCGCAGGTTCGAACCCTGC
>DATDHP010000491.1:0-6434 GCA_036521515.1 Vicinamibacterales bacterium | reverse complement strand
TCCTGACCGCGCGCCCGATCGCCCACCCACATCTTCCCGACGCACAACCCCGCGACGAAGCCGACCTTGCCGTCTACGGGATCATCTTGCGATGATCACGGCTCAGCCAGCCGAGCGGACTCAACAGCCTCGGCGAATTGAAACAACGCACCTCCCCACCTGCCTCGCGGACAGGCCGCCAGACGCGCCGCGGCCCGGTGCGGTCGCCGAATGCGCCCATCCAGTCGTAGACGACGCGGACGATCACCCCTGCCCGTCCACGCTCGGCCAGCGCCTCTGCGAACCCGCGCCCGACATGGTCGTTGTTGACGATGGAGCTTTCGAAGTAGATGCGCCTGCGGGCGGCTTGAATGGCGCTCAGCCACGCCGGGTAGCGCAGCGATGACGGGCCACACTCGAGGGGGTCGCTTTTGCGAATTGATGAGGTTATACTTGGCGCGCTCCACCCCCATACTGGAGGTTTCATGGCACGCCGCCCGACGCCGGCAGCGACCGATCCGTTCGCCGACCTGGCTAAGAAGAGCCTGATACTCGAGCGTGAACTGGCCGTACAACAGGCGGCTCTCGCGCGCCTCAAGGCGCTCGGCGAGGTGCCGCGGGGAGAGGTCTCAACTGAAGAGGCGCACGGGTCTGACGCGACGTTCAACCGCCTGTAACACGCGATCTGCCTCAAAAGGCTGCACGAGGACGTCGGCCGCATTCAGTTTCAGGAACTGGCGCCAGGATCTCCCGCATGCAGAGGATTATGCCCTTCGTGGCGTGTCCGCGTCTTCCCGCCACGCGTGAGATCGTCTCCGTGCCCTCTGCCCCGTGCGCGCGACTCCAGCTCGACGGCATCCACCGTGCATCGACAATCGGATTAGCGGCCGTACGGGGTCGCGAAGGTTGAGCTGGATGAGCGATCGGGACACCCCGACTCCTACCACCGAGGACCTTGCCTGGCAGCGGCTCCGCACCGCGCTCGGCGCAGCGGGTATGGGTACGTGGCACCTCGACCTCTGCACCGGGGTGTTGACTCACGATGAAAACCTGAACGGCATCCTGGGGAGGGAGTCGAAAGAAACCACAGGTTCGCTCGACGATCCGGAGTTCACGCGGGTCCATCCCGACGACCGGGCGCGCGTCCGTGACGCGATCGACACCGCAATCGCGACACACGCCGACTACAGCGTCGAGTTCCGTGTCGTCGGCGCAGACGGCCGCGTGCGGTGGCTGCGCGACCGCGGGCGCATTCTGCTCGACGACGCCGGGATGCCGGTCTCTGCCACCGGCGCGGTCATGGACATCACGGAGCAGCGTCGCCTCGAAGATCACGATCGCATGCTGGCTGCCGCCGCGCAGGTGCTGGCCACCTCCGTTGACGACGAGGAAACGCTGACCGCCCTGCCCCGGATGCTCGTGCCGCGTTTTGCGGACTGGGCGAGCGTGCACCTGAGCGAAGTCGACGGCCCGCGGCAAATCGCCGCGACTGGGGCCGAAGACCTTGCGCCAGACGAGCGGCAGATTACCGAGACGATAAGCACGGGCAAGCCGGTGTGCGAAGCCCGGCTGTTGCTGTTGCCGCTGCGCGCGGGGCCGAACACGATAGGCGTCATGACGTACGCAGCGCGCGTGCGGCTCTTCGACCGCGAGGCGGTCTCGTTTGCCAAGGAGCTGGCGGATCGCACTGCGCTTTCGATCGATCGCGCTCGACTTCTTCGTGACCTGCAGCGTGCCAGCCGCATCAAGGACGATTTCCTGGCCGCGCTCTCGCACGAGCTGCGGACACCGCTGAACGCCGTCCTCGGGTGGACGCGCATGCTGCGCCGCGGCACGGTGCCGGCGGACAAGACGCAGGCGATTCTCGAGACGATCGAACGCAACGTCGCCACGCAGATGCAGCTGGTCGAGGAGCTGCTGGACTTGTCCGCGATGGTCGGCGGAGGGCTGCGGCTCAACGTCACGCGGGTCGATCTGGGGGAGCTGGTCGGGGGCGCCGTCGAAACCGTCCGGCCCGCGGCCGACGCCAAGACGCTGCGGGTCAAGGTCACGGTCGGCGATGGGGTCGAGGAGATCACCGGCGACCTCGCGCGCCTGCGGCAGGTGCTCTGGAACCTGCTGTCCAACGCGGTGAAGTTCACGCCGGCCGGCGGGGAAATCGAAGTGTCGGTCGTCGACGGTCCCGCGGACGTCGAGGTCACCGTGCGCAACACCGGGCCCGGCATCTCGCCGGAATTCCTCCCGTTCGTGTTCGAGCCGTTCAGGCAGGCCGACTCGAGCGCCACGCGCGCTGCGGGTGGCCTCGGGCTCGGCCTCGCCATCGTGCGACACATCGTCGAGGCGCACGGCGGCACGGTGACGGCGCAGAGCGATGGTCGCGACCGCGGCTCTGTGTTCTCGGTCCGCTTGCCGACCGGACGTCCGCCCGAATCGGCGGGGGTACCACTCGGCACCGCGTCGCTCCGCGGACGTCGCGTGCTCGCGGTGGACGATGACGAGTCGACCCAGGAGCTGGTGGCGACCATGCTGCTGATGTACGGCGTGTCGGTGCGGACCGCTGACCGGGCCTCGCAGGCGATGTCGATCCTGTCCGAGTGGCGGCCCGACGTGTTGCTCGCGGACCTCGCGATGCCGGGCGAGGATGGCTATGCCCTCGTCCGCCGCGTGCGCGCGCTGCCGTCGCCGCTCGGCAGCATTCCAGCGGTCGCGCTGACGGCGTACACGGATCCGCAGAGCGTTCAGATGGCCTTTGCTGCCGGGTTCGACGCCCATCTGGGGAAACCGCTCGAGCCGCACGTGCTGGCCGACGCGTTGGCCAGGGTATTGCGCCTCCGCCGCAGGGCGTCGTAGAGCATTGGTGATTCTGGATTGTTGATTGGTGATTCGTTGGTGATTAGTGATTGGTGATTGGTTGATTTGACCCGCAGCAATCCAGCCATCAACCAACCAGCACCAATCAACAACCAATCACTAATCAATAATCGCTAATCATCAATGATTTATTCACCCTCCGCGCATTCGCGGACGGCGCCCAGGAGACGGTCGAAGTCCACGGGCTTCTGGAAGTACTGGTTGGCGTGCATCCGCTCGCAGCGGGCGCGGCCGTCGTGGGCGGCGCTCATACAGATCACAGGGACGTCGCGGTATCGCGGATCGGCGAGCTGCCGTTCCCTGAACTCGTCACCGCTCATCACCGGCATCATGAGGTCGAGCAGGATCACCGACGGCCGCGCCTTTGCCAGCAGGGTCAGCGCCTCGACGCCGTTGCCGGCGGTCCGCACCTCGTACCCCTCGGACTCGAGGAGCACGGCGAGCATCTCGCGTAGGTCCGCGTGATCTTCGACGACCAGAACGCTTGCCACGTGTGACAGCAGCTTAACTCCGAACCGTGTCCGGTCCTTATGATGACGCTTCGTGAGAGGGCAAAACTCAGCCGTTGTTCCTTCCCTTTTTACAGGTTGTACAAGCGTCGCCGTGCCCACTCCGCTGTCCTCGTCGACGACTCGACACGTCGAAGGTCGTCGACGGTATCGACATCCGCCATGGTGTCCACCAGATGTACGCGCATCCGGGCGCGCGCCGCCGCGGCGCGCGTCTGTTCGAGAACCTGGCCGCTTCCCCATGCGATGCCGTCGAACACCGGCGGCACGCGTGTCGCCGCGATCAGGTAATAGCCTCCATCGGTCGCTGGCCCCAGCACAAGGGCGTCACGCTCGCAGGCCAGGCGATCAAAAGCGGCGCGTAAAGGTGCGGTGCGAATTGACGGCAGGTCCGAACCGATGACGGCAACGGCCCGGGCCCCGGCATCGAACAGTTGAGCCATCGTTCCGCGCATGCGCTCGCCGAGATCGCCCGCAGGCTGCGCAATGACCTCTATCGACGTGCCGTCCGTCTTTCCGCCTCCGCCAGGTCGGGTCGCTGCGCGACCCGACAAGCCAGTGCTGGCTGGGCGGTCCGCTGGCGCGGACCGCCCGGGGCGAGACCTCGCCGTAGCGCGACGCGCGAAGGCGGGCAGGCGGAAGGTCCCCCGTGCGTCTCGAAGCAGCCGCTCGATTTCCTGCCGGGCCTCTGCCGGCGTCACCGCAACCATGACGCGCACGCCGGGCAGCCTCACGCCGTCGATCGTGTCGAGCAGGAGCGCCGCCAGCAGTCCGGGGTCGGGAGGCCGGCCGAGCGCCGCGAACAGGCGCGACTTGCCGCCGGCGGAGGGCGCGCGCGTCAGGACCGCGATGGCATCCGCGTTCGCCACGTCCACCATACGCGGACCCCGAACAGCACACCCAGCACCGCCGACAACATCTGCGGGTAGAAGAGATCGGCCTTCACCAGCCACCAGTAGTGCAGGATGCCGGTCACGCCGGCGACGTACGAGAGCCGGTGCAACGTCTGCCACCGGCGTCCCAGGCGCCTGACCATCCCCTTCGTCGACGTGATGGCCAGCGGCAGCAGCAGCACCCACGTCAGCATGCCGATCGTAATGAACCGGCGCTCGGCCACGTCCTCGATCATCCACGCGAAATCGAAGAACTTGTCGAGCACGATCCACGTGAGCAGGTGCAGCGTCGCATAGAAGAACGCGAAGAGGCCGAGCATCCGGCGGAGCTTGATGATCTCGTTCCAGCGCGCCAGACGGCGGACCGGCGTCACCGCCAGCGTGAGCACGAGCAGCGTCAGCGCCCAGTAGCCCGTCTGCCGCGTGATGTACTCGATGGGGTTCGCGGTGAGGTCGTCGGTGAAGAAACCAACGACGAGCGCGATCGCGGGAATCAGCGCGCCGCCGAACACGACGGCGCGCACCAGGGCGAAGGGCTTAGGGGCGTATCCCTTTGGAATTACTGCCGCGGCGCTCCTGTTTGGGAGAAACACTCCATTGGACATCTCCAAAGGCCTGAGTCGCAACAGATGAAGCACGTTTTCAGTGGTTCGCCTCTGGAGCTGTCTACGCATCAGAAGTTCTTCGCAAGATCGAGACCCGCATACAGGCTCGCAACCTGGTCGCCGTACCCATTGAACATCTCCGTGCGCCGCATACGGAACTCGCCAAGCCGCCGCTCGCTTCGCTGGCTCCAGCGCGGATGATCCACCTGCGGGTTCACGTTGGCGTAGAACCCGTACTCCCTCGGCGCCGAGATCTGCCACGTGTTCCGTGGCTGCACGTCCACGAAGCGGATCTTGACGATCGACTTGATGCCCTTGAACCCGTACTTCCACGGCACCACCAGCCGGATCGGCGCGCCATTCTGGTTGGGCAGCACTTCGCCGTAGAGGCCGACAGCCAGGATCGACAGCGGGTGCATCGCTTCGTCGAGCCGGAGCCCCTCCACGTACGGCCACCGCAGCACCGCGCGGCGCTGGCCGGGCATCTGCATCGGGTTGTACAGCGTGGTGAACTCGATGAACTTGGCGGCGGGCGTCGGCTCGAGACGCTTGATCACGTCGGCGAGCGGGATCCCGACCCACGGGATCACCATCGACCATGCCTCGACACAACGCATCCGATAGATCCGCTCCTCCAGCGCGTACGGCTTGATGAAGGTATCGATGTCGTAGGTGCCGGGCTTCGCCACGAGCCCCTCGACCGCGATGGTCCACGGGCGCGGCTGAAGCGAGCGCGCGTTCCGCGCGGGCTCGTCCTTCTCCGTGCCCAACTCGTAGAAATTGTTGTAGGTGGTCACGTCCTCGTAGTCGTTCAGCTTCTCGGTCGTGCTGCTGAAGCGGCTCGTCTGTACGTTCGCGAGCTTGGCCAGTTTGCCCGGCCCGGCCGTCTGTCCGAGAGCCTGCCCGGAGAACGGTCCGGCCAGCACACCCGCGGCCGCCAATGCCGCACCCTGGATGAACTCGCGCCGCCGCAGGTACACGGTCCGTGGCGTGATCTCCGACCAACGGATGTCCGGAGCGTTCTTAATGAGCATGGCAGATTATAAAGCTGGCAGCCGGCAGTCGGCAGCTGGCAGCAAAAGCCGGAACGCCGCGTGAAACCGGCCGGCTGCCCGCTGCTGGCTGCCGGCTTCCTCATTATGAACCCTTATGTGTCGATCATCATTCCAGTTCTGGCAGATGCGGAGGCTGCCGCGCAGCTGGTCGGGCAAATCGATCGGGACGATCCCGTCGAGGTGATTGTCGCCGATGGCGGGGCCGATCCGATGCTGGACGGCCTCGGAACGCGGCCGAAGGTGCGACTTCTGCGCGCGCCCCGGGGGCGGGCCCGCCAGATGAACGCCGGCGCTGCGTCGGCCACTGGCGACTGGCTGCTCTTCCTGCATGCCGATTCCCGGCTCCCGGCTGACTGGATCCGGTACTTGCGCCACGTCCCCTTGGATGCCGTGGGGGGGTGGTTTCGTTTCGCTCTCGACGACGCCGCCTGGCAGGCGCGGGTAATCGAACGGGGAGTTGCGTGGCGGGTGCGGCTGTTCGGGCTGCCGTACGGCGATCAGGGACTGTTCGTCCGCCGGGAC
>DATDHP010000490.1:0-9865 GCA_036521515.1 Vicinamibacterales bacterium | reverse complement strand
GATGGCCGCCTGGTCTCGTTCGAGGACAGGCCCTTGCTCGATGTGCAGCTCGACAAACGCCGAGTACGCACCGCCCGGCAGCGGCACCGACGAGAGCGGACCGCCGTATCCGGCATATGCACGCGCCTCGTTCAAGGTCCGGCCGTCCGTGCCCTTCAGGCGCTCACCCGCCGATTCGTCGAGCAGGCCCGCGAGGAAACGGCTGCCCAGGCATCCGATCCCGAATCGCGTGGGCTCTTCCGACGTGAAAATGGCGAGATCGATCGACCGCCGCGGCCGGAAGCCGGCGCGTGCCAGGGCGCGGATCGCCTCGAGCCCGCCGAGCACGCCGACCGTGCCGTCGTAACGCCCGGCATTGGGAATCGCGTCGATGTGCGACCCGGTGCCGACCGCGGCGAGCTCCGGTTCGCCGCCGATCCATCGCGCGAACGTGTTGCCGACCGCGTCCGCGCGCACCAGGAGCGACGCGGCCTCGCACAGACCCTTCACGTACGCGCGGGCACGAAGATCCGTATCGGTGAAGACCACGCGCGTGACCGCCGGCGCCGGGGCGTCCGAGATTTCAGCCAGCGCGTCCAGCTCCCGCGTCAGCCGCTGTCGATCGATCTCGGGTGCGGTCATCGCGGGTAGCGATCCCAGTCCTTGTAAATCAAGTATTTCGCCGGGTGCTTGCCGATGGCGCCAAACCACTGGGGACAGAAAGGCGCCATCCAGATGAAATCGCCCGCCTGGACAGGGTACCAGTGCTGTCCCAGTCGATAAATGCCGCCGCCGGCCAGCATCAGGAGACCGTGCTCCATGACGTGGATCTCGACACCCGGAAGCGATGCGCCCGGCTGGTATGTCATGGTGTTCACGCGAAAATCGAACGTCGGTTCGTCCGGCATCAACCCGCGAACCTCGAGCCACGGGTCGCCGCCGAGCGACGTCGGCGCCGCGGCATCTTCCCGGCCGGTGAACGTCGCCGGCGCCGCCGCAGTGCCGAGGACCTCGTAGGGCTTTTCGATCACCGCGGCGCGCGCCGTGGCCGTCGCTGACACCGGCGACGATGCGCCCGCGGCGACGTAGGCGAAATCACCCGGGTGCAGGGACGTCCCATCAACGGCGATCTGCCCTTCGAGCACGTAGACGAAGCGCTGATCGCCGCACGCCGCGAGCGCGCCGCCGGGTTCGAACTCCGCCGTGTACTGCACAAAGCGGGCGCCGCGTGCCGGCGAGACGTGCACGATCGCGGTGGCTTTCCGCATGCCCGGCAGCGGCGCGCGGACGAAGGTCTCCGGCGTCTGGAGAAGGTGATCCCGACGGTGCACGCTGCGCGTTTGCCCGAGTTGATGCATGGCTTTCTCGACGGGCGTGTCGTTCACGCTTCCATCTTCTCGCTTCTCAGTTCGTGTTCGGGTTCGCTGTTCGGTTCGAGGTTCAGAGGTCTCCGCGTCACCGCGCCTCCGCGGCGCGTGAGGGGCGAACCAAATGCCCTTTGGTCTGCGCCGTAATCCGTCCGTCCAGGAAAATCGTCTCGCCCCGTCGTATCGTTCGTCTGACCTTGCCTCGAAAGGAGGCGCCGACATACGGGCTCGCCTTGTGACGCTGGTGAAGGTCTGACTCCTTCAGCGTGAACGTCGCTGCCGGGTCGACCAGCACGAGGTCCGCATCGTTGCCGGCGACCAGCGACCCTCGTCCGGCGATCCGAAAACGCCGCGCCGGCCCGGTCGCCACCAATTCGGCGATTCTCGTCAGCGGCAGGCCGCGCGCATGGCAGCCGCGATCGAGCAGCACAGGGAGCGTGGACTGGACGCCCGCAATGCCGCCCCAGGCCGCCATGAAATCACCGCGCTTCATCGCCGGCTCCGTCGGCGAGTGATCGGACGACACGATGTCGACACGGCCACGAACAAGCTCGTCCCACAACGCCTGGCGATCCGCCGCGGGCCGGAGTGGCGGCGCGCATTTCGCCACGGCGCCCAGGCGCTCGACGTCATCCTCGGTGAACCAGAGATAGTGCGCGCAGGTTTCGATCGACACGTCCACGCCACGCGCGCGCGCCTCGGCGGCCATCGCCACACCACGGCCGGAGCTGATGTGGACGATGTGCAACCTGGCGCCCGTGTCGCCGGCGAAGAGCAGCGCACGCTGAATGGCCTCGAGCTCGGCGACCATGGGTCTCGAGCAGAGGAAATCGCGGACACTTCGCCCGGTGGCGCGCCGCGCCAACGCGGCTGTCAGCTCCTGGCTTTCCGCATGCACGGCCACCGGAAGCCCGAGCGTCGCGGCTTCCTTCAACCCGTCCAGCAAAGTGGCATCATCCGCGCGGGGAAACTCGGGCAACCCCGAATCGCACATGAACGCTTTGAAACCGACGACGCCTCTGCCTGCCATCTCTGCCATCTCGGCGACCGAGCCCGGCACGAGCCCGCCCCACATCGCGAAGTCGGTCACGGATGCTGCTTCCAGGGCCGCGCGCTTGCGATCGAACTCGCGCGGATTGATGGTGCAGGGCGTCGAGTTGAGAGGCATGTCGAAGAACAGCGTACCGCCGCCGGCCGCCAGCGCGCGGCTCCCCGAGGCGGCGCCTTCCCATTCGGTCCGGCCTGGCTCGTTGAAGTGCAGGTGCACGTCGATCATCGCTGGCAGGACGGCCAGCCCGGTGGCATCGATTTCTTCCAGAGCAGCAGCCAGGTCCGTTCCGATCTCGACGATTCGGCCGTTTTCGATGGCGACGTCGGCGCGCCGCCCGCCGTCGGGCGTGATGACCGTGCCGCCGCGCACGACGACCTCAGTCACGTGCCGTCCTCGCCAGTTCTTCGAGGAACGCGCCGCCGGCCGCCAGCGCCGCAGCCACATCGTCATCGAGAACGGATTCGGACGGATGATGGCTGATGCCGCCAGGGCTGCGGAGCATCAGCATGGCCGCGGGCATGCGCCCGGCGACGATCATCGCATCGTGCCCGGCGCCGCTCGTCAGCGCCACGGCGCGCATCCCGGTTCGTTCCACCGCACGCGTGAGCATGGCCGCGAGCCGCCGGTTCATCTTCACGGCGGCCTGATCGAGACGGACGTCCCAGTCGAGGGTGAGCCCGCGGCGAGACGCCATCTCCCGGGCTGCGTCGCCCAGCCGGTTGCGCGCAGCGATGCGGATGCCGTCGTCAGCATGCCTGATGTCGAGGCTCGCGCGACACGTCCCGGCGATGACGTTGGTTGCACCAGGAAGGGCGTCGATCCGGCCCACCGTGGCGACGAGGCCCCGCGTCCCGGCCGCCTCGCGCTCGACGTGGCCGATCCACTCGGCCGCCCCGGCCAGCGCGTCGCGGCGAGCGTGCATGGGCGTGGTGCCTGCGTGGCCCGACGTTCCCGTGAACGCCACGTCAACGCGCGACTGCCCGGCAATCGCGTCAACGACGCCAAGCGGCAGCTCGAGCGCTTCCAGCAGTGGTCCTTGCTCGATATGGAGCTCGAAGTAGCCGATCGCACGGTCGGCCGCGCGCGCAGCACCGAGTCGTGACGGATCCAGGCCGAACTCCCGTATCGCGTCGCTGACGCGGATGCCCGCGGCATCACGTCGTCCAAGGAGGTCTTCGTCGAGAGTGCCAGCCAACGCGCGGCTGCCGATGAACGGAACGCCAAAACGAACGCCCTCTTCTTCGGAGAACCCGACCACTTCTATCGAGAATGGCAGGCGCCGCCCCTCGAGCATGTCAACGAGCATGATGCCGATGACCACTCCCAGGACGCCGTCGAAGGCGCCGGCGTGCGGAACGGTGTCCAGGTGCGAACCGATGAAGAGCGTCGCAGCGTCCGGGGACGAGCCCGGGTAGACGCCGCGCAGGTTACCGGCGGCATCGACCCGCACATCCATCCCCGCCCGCGCCATCCAGGCAGAGAGGTCGGCATGAACCGCACGCATCGGCGCCGAAAGAAAGGTCCGCGTCGTGAAGCCAGGTTCCTCGGAGTGCCTGGCGAGGGCGCGGCACCATCCGATGACGTCGCATGCCCGATCAGCAGGCATCAGGTTCCCCGGTACGTACTGTAGCCATATGGCGAGATCAGCAGCGGAACATGGTACGAGCCTGCCGCGTCGGCGATGCCAATCCGTACCACGACGACGTCGAAAAACGGCGGGTCGGTCAGGCGGGCGCCGGTGCGGCGGAAGTAGTCGCCGACGTGGAACGCGAGCTCGTAGATGCCCGTGGCCAACCTGTCTCCCGAGAGGAGCGGAGCATCCGTGCGACCATCGCCGTTGGTGACAGCCGTGGCAACCGAGGTCCGGTCATTCCCATGGACCATGTCGACCTGCACCGTCACCCCCGCTGCCGCCATCCCGCGCGACGTGTCCAGGACGTGCGTTGAAAGTCGCGCCATGTCTAGCGCGCGAGGCGCAGCCCGAGGCATCCGTATGGAGGCCGCGCGTCGGTGAAGATGCCGATCTCGTCGCCTTGCTCGGTCACGGTGTCCCACGTGCGGTTGTTTGCTTCGAGATGCAGCTCGGCGATCTCGGGGATCCCGGCGAGCAGTGTCGTGCCTATCTTGTAGATCATCTGCTGGATGCTTCCCGATACGAACGTCTGGAAGACGTCGGTGACGATCCGGCGCGCATGTGCACTGATTCGTCCGTCAGTGAAGGCCAGTTCAGGGGAGGTGTAACTCCACTTCAGATCGAGCCACATGTGGAGCGCGCGGTTCCTGATGTCCGGCAGCGTGGTGTACTCGTCGCGGAGGAACCCGTAGAACGTGCTCCCACCCAACCGCAACAGCTTGAATCCCCGGATGCCCGATGTCACCTCGATGGTGCGGTCGCGGGTCAACTCCATCCGCGCATGCGCTCGATCGGGCCCGGACGGGACCAGCGCCGGCCCTCCGATTGCCGCGTAGGGGATCTCCTCGGCGGTGACCTGCACACCCTCCACCTGAGGATACAGGTCCAGAAACTTCTGTCCGAGGTAGCGGCAATAATCCTCGAACCCCCGTCCGGTGAACCCCAGTGTCTCGCGCTGGATGAAGTTCTTCATCGAATCAGTGGCAATGAGCCCCGTGTTGTCGCCCATGGCATATGTGGGCCAGAACGAGCCGCCGTAGACGAGCATCAGCACGTTTGCGCCGAACATCGGGCTCATCCCGTCAGGCACCTGGCCATCCCGTCTCAGCCGGTAGACGATGACGTCGCCTTTTCCGTAGTAGTGCTCTTTCAAGCCGCTGGCGAACTGCTCCACGACGCGCTCCTACACCACGAGAATACGACGACGAGTCGGACTGGCTCCAGGCTTCGGGCTTCGGTCTTCGGGCCTGGAGTCCGAAGCCCGGAGTCCGTAGCCCGCCAAGCTACGCGAGGAGGTCCTGCAGGCGAAACATGGCTATGCGGTAGACCTGACGCAGCGCCTCCTCAAGTTCCTGTTCTCGATCTGCGGCGATACGTTGCTCGAGCGCGGCGAGAATGTCGCGTTTCGTGCTGCCCTTCACGGCGAACAGGAATGGGAAGCCGAACTTCACACGGTACGCCAGGTTGAGCCGCTGCAAGCGATCGAACTCCTCGGGGGTGAGACGGTCGAGGCCGGCGCCCTGCTGCTCGCCAACCGACGCCGCGCTCATCCGGGCGCGGGCGCCAAGATCCGGGTGGGCGCGCAGCAGCGCCAGTCGCTCCTCCTGGCCGGCTGCCTCCACGACCGCTGTCATCGTGGCGTGCAGATGATCGACGGACGCGAACGGTCTCCCGGCCCATGCACGCTCAGCCACCCACGGTGACGACTCGAAGATCCATTCAAGGGTTTCGACGAAGCGCGGCTGCGCCGAGGCGTTCAGCTCCTCGAGGGTCAGCGACATGTGTGTAGCACGTGGGAGGAAGCAGGGAGCGCGGAGGAGATATCACGCAGAGACGCGAAGAAGCAGAGATCGCAGAGAACAATGAGGTACCGATTCGTTCTCTGCGTTCTCCGCCCTTCGGCGGCTCTGCGTGAGATCTCCGCTCCACCCCACCGCGCAAGCGTGCGCGGCGGGGGCCCCGGTCTGCGCGCTCCGCTCCCTCCGCGCCGAGTTCATCGAAGCGCCGCGCGCTCGGCCCGGACGCGGCGGACGGCGAAGAACACCTGCTCGGGCGTGGCAGGGCTGGGGAACGTCACGACCTCGCCTTCGCCGAACGCGGTGACCGCGTCACGAATCGCCTCGCGAACCGAAATGGCCAGCATCAAGGGCGGCTCGCCAACGGCCTTGCTGCCGAAGACGACGCGCGGCTGCGTGGCGCGCTCGAGGAAGTTGACCTCGAAGACTTCGGGCATCTCGGACCAGGCCGGCAGCTTGTACGTGGATGCGCCGGCCGTGGCGACGCGCCCCTCCGAGTCCCAGAGCAGCTCTTCGAGTGTCAGCCAGCCCACGCCCTGGAGAAACCCGCCCTCGATCTGGCCGCGATCGATCACCGGAGAGATCGAATCGCCGACATCTTCGAGAATGTCGGTGCGCAGCAACCGGTAAGCGCCGGTGAAGCGGTCCACTTCCACCTCGGAGACGGCCGCGCCGAAGACGAAGTAGTGAAACGGCTTGCCGCGGCCGGTGGCGCGGTCGAAATGAATGTCCGGCGTTCGATAGTAGCCCTGGGCAAAGAGCGGCACGCGCTGCTTGTACGCGGCCTCGCAGAGCTGCGGGAATGAGAGGGCATCACCTCCTGGCAGGCCTGCCGCGACCGCCGCCAGCCTCGCCTTGAGCTGGTCGCACGCATCCAGGACGGCGGCGCCGTTCAGATCCGTGCCGGCGGAAGCGGCCGTTGCAGAGGTGTTCGGGATCTTGTCGGTCCGCGTCGGCATGACCCGGACGCAGTCCGGCGAGACGCCAAGCGCGTGCGCGGCGAGCTGATGGATCTTGGTGAACAGCCCCTGGCCCATCTCCGTCCCGCCGTGGTTCACCTGGACGGTGCCGTCGCGGTAGATGAGCACGAGCGCGCCGCCCTGGTTGAAGAAGGAGGCGGTGAACGAGATCCCGAACTTCACCGGCGTGATCGCCAGCCCGCGCTTGGTCTCGTCGTGACGTGCATTGAAGGCGGCGATCTCCGCGCGGCGCGCGTCGAAACGGCTGGTCTCCTTCACCTGTTCCCAGATGGCGCCAAGGCGCGACGCATGCTCGACCACCTGGCCGTAGTGCGTGGTCTCGCCTTCGCGGTAGAAGTTGCGCGCGCGAATCACGTCCGCCGGCAGCGACAACCGCAGCGCAGCCAGGGAGAGGATCTCCTCGATGACGAGCATCGCCTGCGGCCCGCCGAACCCGCGGAACGCGGTCTGCGACGTCTTGTGCGTCAGGCACACGCGGCCGGTGACGTCCACCGCCGGCAGATAGTAGGCGTTGTCGCAGTGAAAGAGCGACCTCCACATGATCGGCTCGGACAGGTCGAGGCTCCAGCCGCCATCCGAGTAGAGCGCGAGTCGAAGGCCCTCGATCCGGCCGTCGGCGGCGAAGCCCGCGACATAGCGGGCAAGATACGGATGTCGCTTGCCCGTGAGCGCCATGTCGAGCTCGCGCGTCAGCCGCACGCGGACCGGTCGTCGCGTCTTGAAAGCGCCGAGGGCGGCGATGCCCGCCCAGGCGTTGGCCTGCACCTCCTTTCCGCCGAAGGCGCCACCCATGCGAAGACATTCGACCGTGACGTGATGGCGCGGCAATCCAAGGACGCGGGCGACGACGTCCTGCGTCTCGGACGGATGCTGGGTGGAGGAGTGCACGGCCACGCCACCGGACTCGTCCAGCCAGGCGATGCAGGACTGCGTCTCGAGATAGAAGTGCTCCTGGCCGCCGATGGCGATTTCCCCCTCCGCGCGCAGCGCGCTCGCGTCGATGACGGAGACGTTGCCGCGCGACAGGTGAAGAAGGTCCGTGAGATAGCTTCCGGCGGCGATGGCCTGCTGGATCGTGAGGATCGCTGGCAGCGGCTCGTACGAGGCTGCCACCCGGGCAGCGCCCTGTTGTGCGGCGTCGAGCGTGTCGGCGAGGACCCACGCGACCGGCTGCCGGTGAAACATGATCTCGCGGGGAAACAGCGGCTCGTCGTGACGATTCGCGCCGCTGTCGCCTTCGCCGGGCACGTCGCCGGCGGTGAGCGTCGAGACGACCCCTGGCACCTCGAATGCCGGCCCCACGTCGAGCGCCGTGAGATACGCATGCGCGTGCGGCGCGAGCACGGGCCACGCATGCAGCAGGTTCGGAAAGCGTGCGATCAGATCGTCGGTATAGAGGGCGCCGCCGGTGACGTGCCCGCGCGCGCTCTCGTGGGGGACGGGCCGCCCGGCGCTCATGCGCGCCCCTCCCGCCAGAATTTCTCGACGAGGCTCTTCGAGACCTCGAGCCGGTACGCCTTCGAACCCCGGTGGTCGCTCATCGGCGTCAGCGCGCGGTCGAGGACGGCTTGCACGCGCTCCACGGCTGCTTCGTTCCAGGGCTGACCGAGCGCCGCGTTCTCGGCTTCTGTGACGCGGAGCGGCGTGGCCGCCACGCCGCCGAACGCAAACCGGGCGCGGCGGACGCGGCCGGTTGCGTCCCGGTCGAGAGCCAGTGCGGCGGCCACCGTGCTGATGTCGTCGAGCCGCCGTTTCGCGACTTTGTAGAAGCGTACGAATTCGGGCAGCGGGCGCGGAATCTCGATCGTGGTCAGCATCTCGCCAGGACCCAGGGCGGTCCGGCGATATCCGGTGAAGAAGGACGAGAGCGGCAGCAGCCTCCTTCCGCTCGGACCGGCGATGTGGACCGACGCCTCGAGCGCCAGCAGCAATGGCGCGGCGTCGCCGATGGGCGATGCGGTGGCAAGATTACCGCCGAGCGTCGCACGGTTCCTGGTGGGCGGCGACGCGAAGAGCTCGAGCCACTCGCGCCAGACGCCGGGTGCGTCGTGCCAGCAGCGCGCGATGTCATCGAGCGGAAGACCTGCGCCGATGCGGACCTGTGACGCCGTGTCGGAGCACTCGTACAGCTCGTCAATCGCTTCAACGCTGACGAGATGTTTCCAGCGCCGATGGCGGAGGTTCGATTCCACGCCGAGGTCCGTGCATCCCGCGACGAGCGTGGCCTCGGGATCCGCGGCCAGGAGCGCAACGCAGTCGGCCAGCGTGGAAGGCCGCGAAAAGCCGTCCATGCTGACGCGGTGGAGCGCGGGTGCCGATCGGTCGAGACGGTCGCGGAAGGGTCCGGGCGGTGGGGGGCCGAGGTCACGCGCCGCGTCGCGGATCGGCCGATAACCGGTGCAGCGGCACAGGTTGCCAGCCAGTGACAACGGGTCGCATGGTCCCTGCCGACCGGGACGATACTGCTCGGCGAACAGGCTCACGACGAACCCCGGTGTGCAGTAGCCGCACTGCGAGCCGCCTGCCGCCGCCATCGCCTGTTGCGCCTCCGACAGCTCGCCGTCACCCGCCAGCGACTCCACCGTGTAGATCTCCCGGCTTGCGGCCATGGGGAGGAACATCAGGCAGCTGTTCACCGGGCGGTAGGCGCTGCCGTCGCCGTCCCGGCCGACCATGAGGACGGCGCAGGCGCCGCATTCACCCTCGGCGCACCCTTCCTTCGCGCCGGTCAGCCCCTGTGCGCGAAGGTAGTCGAGGAGCGTCTGCTGTGACGCCGGCGCGTCAACACGGACGGCGCGGCCATTCAGGAGGAATTCCAGCGGTTCAGCGGCGGCGGGAACGTTCATCTGGTCGTGTGCGACCTCAATTCGCATTGTAATCCCCGCTTCCCTCGGGCCGGCTGAAGCCGGCCCCACGATCGTTCACGCACAGGCGTACGTAGGGGCCGGCTTCAGCCGGCCCAAAGTCGATTCGGGCGATCTCGGACGACTATCTGGTATCTAGACATCTCCTAAGGCCTGAGTCGTGGCAGATGAAGCAAGTTTCTGATCGTTCGCCTT
>DATDHP010000489.1:0-7526 GCA_036521515.1 Vicinamibacterales bacterium | reverse complement strand
GGGCGCGGTGCTCGGCGCGGTGATCGGCGGCGGCGGGACGATCGCGGCCACTGAAGGCAGGGAAGTCGAGCTGCCGCAGGGCACGGTCCTGCGTGTGCGCATCGACGCGCCCCTGCAGATTCAGACGACGGCACGGTAGGTGTATCTTCATATCTTCAATCTGCAGTCTGTGCATCGATCGAACCATTGATGAACCAATGATCGCAATCGATGCACAGATTGCAGATTGAAGATACAGGCATCAAGCGAGCCGATATTCATAGCGAGCGACATAGTACGGTCCCACCTGACGATCGCTGTGATACACGAACCCGAAACGCTCGTAGACGGCGCGCAGCGACGTCCGGTCGGCATCGCAGTCGAGGCGGAGCGCGTCGCGGCGGAGCGAGCGTGCCCGGTCGACGGCCCACGTCATCAGCGCTGTTGAGATCGCCCCGCCGGCAAACTTCCGGCGCACAGCGAGGCGGTGGATGTAGGCGGCGTTGTCGCCCGGGCGGTCCGGCCAGAACTCGGGGTCTTCCAGTTGAAACCTGACCGTGCCGGCGGCTTCGCTGCCGCTCCACGCGAGCGCGAAAAGGCCCTTGGCTACCTCTGCGGCGATGCGGTCCTGATCGACCTCCCCAAGCTCCCACATCGGCGTGCCGAGCTGCGCCACCCACGCATCGACTTCCGCGAGAATCGCGGCCACCAGGGGCGCATCCGCTGCTGTGGCCAGCCTGACTTCGATCTGCACACGACTATCTTCCGCCTAAAGGCGGAAGCCACAAGAGCGAGCCTGGAAAGCGGAAGCCGCAGGAGACAGGTGGCTTCCACATGAGCCGATGTGGCTTCCGGCTTCAGCCGGAAGAGGCGGGCGGCCGTTCGCGTGTCGGGTTGGCGTTGTACGCCTCGGAGGCGCCCCGCGCGATGGTGAGCGTCTTCCACGCGTTGCCGCGGAACAACCTGGCCAGGAAGACCATCTGTCCAACGTGATAGCTGGTGTGGGCGAGCGAGCGATGCAGCGCTTCATGGACCTTGAGCTCGACGCCCCGAATCACCACGGTGTCCTGCAGGTTGCCGTCGCCGAGATGTGCCAGCGCGTCGGCGAGAATCGTCCAGCCGATGTTCCACTTTGCGACGAGCTCTTCGCGCGTGACCTGACGCTCGTCGAACTCCTCGTCGCGGTGACGCCATGGCTTCTCGCCGTCGCTCGTCAGGAAGTCGGTGAACCGCGACGCGAAGTTTCCCGAGAGGTGCCACACCAGGACGGCCACGGAGTTTCCACCGGCCGACGCGGCTCTCGTCAACTCGTCGTCGAATAACTGCTCGATCGCCCCGTCGCCGAGTCCCTTGTAGCGTCGGTACTCCGTCTCAATCGATGCCAGGATGTCGCGCATGGAAGACCTGCCCAATCCAACCGGCTTTGGCTTTCACGTAGCCGCGGAGACGCGGAAACGCGGAGAAAAATCTGGCTGAAATCGCTCCGCGTCTCCGCGCCTCCGCGGCCCGTGGCTGCCAAAACGATCTACAATCCGCTCCATGATTACCAGAAGAGCGGTGCTCCTGACCCCCGTGGCGCTGGTGGCCGCGAGCGCGGCCGCTCAGAGCGCAAAGATGACGCTCGCGATTCACCAGAATACGTCCGCCGGGGCGGGCTGGCGTGGGTCGCTTGAAGGCTGGGCCAAGGCCGGAATCAGGAACGTCGAGATCACGAACGGCCTGCTGGATCCGTTCCTGAAAACCGATTCGCTGGCGGCGGCGCGCCGCGTTCTCACCGACAACGGACTCACACCCGTTTCCGGCGCCTGCGGGGTGGCCGGTCTCTGGGAGCCGAATCCCAATCGCGCCGCGGCTCTCGACAATTTCAAGAAACGCTGCGAGATGTTTCGAACGCTCGGCCTGACCAACATTTATTCGCCCACCGGCACCATGGAAAAATTCACCGCCGACGATTACAAGGCGGGCGCGGCCAACATGCGGGAAGTGGGACAGATTGCACAGCAGTTCGGCATGACGGCCATGGCCGAAGCCGTTCGCGCGTCGACGTTTGTTTCCACCTTGAGCACGCTCCTCGTGATGACCCGCGAGGCCGCGCATCCGAACATGAAGCCGTTGCTCGATTTCTATCACTTCTGGTCCGGGCTCAGTAAACTCGAGGATCTCGACACGATTCGGCCTGGCGAAATCGGGCACGTGCACTTCCAGGACGTTCCCGACATGCCGCGCGAGCTGCTGGACAACACCACACGCTACATTCCCGGTGACGGCATTGCCCCCGTCACGCAGATTCTTCGCAAGCTTGCGGAGAAGGGGTATACCGGTTCGCTGTCGGTTGAGCTCTTCCTGCCGAGGTTCCAGCAAGGCGATCCCTATGCCATCGCCAGTGAGATCCGCAAGAAAGCCGAGGCGGTCATGCGCCAGGCGAAGGTGATGTGAGCAATCCCGGTGAGACGGTGTTCGTAGAGGCGGACCTTCAGGTCCGCCCAGGCCGGCCTAAACTAAAGCCCGGCCTCTACAAATTTGCACATCCCTCAAATCGCTTTCGCAACCTCGCGCATCGCGGCGCGCGCCGCGGCGACGGTCTGCTTCAGATGTTTGTCAGTGTGTGCGGCCGACAGGAACCAGGCCTCGAACTGGGACGGTGGCGGGTAGACGCCGCGTCTCAGCATTCCCCTGAAGAAAAGCGCATACGCGTTGGTATTCGCCGCCAGCGCCGAATCGTAGTCGCGCACGGGTGCGGCCGTGAAGAACGGCGTGATGAGCGAACCGAATGCGGTCACCTGTACCGGCACCCTGGCCGCCCGCGCGGCGTCGGCCAGGCCAGAGGCGAGCACCGATCCGCGATGCGCGAGGTCCTTGTACAACCTCGGCGTCAGCCGCTTCAGCGACCAGAGTCCGGCCGTCACGGCCACGGGATTTCCTGACAACGTGCCCGCTTGATACACCGGTCCTGCCGGCGCCACGAGCTCCATGACCTCGGCGCGGCCGCCGTACGCGCCGACCGGAAATCCGCCGCCGATGATCTTCCCCAGACAGGTCAGATCCGGCGTGATGCCGAACAGGCCCTGCGCGCCGCCCGCCGACGCGCGGAAGCCCGAGATGACCTCGTCGAAGATCAGCAGGATGCCGTGGCGCGTGCAGAGCTCGCGCAATCCGTCGAGGAACCGCTCCGCCGGGGCCACCACGCCCATGTTGCCGGCGACCGGCTCCACGACGAGCGCTGCAATTGTCCCCGTGTAAGCGTGGCAGAGCGCTTCGACGGAGGCGAGATCGTTGTAGCGGGCGAGCAGGGTGTCGGCGGCGACGGCCCCGGGCACGCCCGGGCTCGTGGGCACACCAAGCGTCGTCGCGCCGGAGCCGGCCTTCGCGAGGAAAGCGTCGGCGTGGCCGTGATAACAGCCCTCGAACTTGATGACCTTGTCGCGGCCGGTGAACGCGCGCGCCACGCGCACGGCGCTCATGGCGGCCTCCGTACCGGAGCTGACGAAGCGGACCCGCTCCATCGACGGCATCAGCTGGCGGACGCGCTCACCCAGCTCCACCTCGAGCGGGCTCGGCGCGCCGAAGCTGGTGCCGAGCTTCGCCGCGCCCGCCGCCGCCTTGACCTGGCCGGCAGGGGCATGCCCGTGAATCAACGGACCCCACGACATGACGTAGTCGATGAACCGGTTGCCGTCGATGTCCTCGATGATGGCCCCCGACGCGCGGCGAATGAACAGTGGCGCGCCGCCCACCGCCTTGAACGCCCGCACGGGACTGCTGACGCCGCCTGGGAGGATCTGTGTGGCGCGCTCGAACAGTTTCTGGCTCTTGAGGGGCTTCTTCATCTCGCGTGCGGGCCGGCTTCAGCCGGCCCGAAAGACCGAGGCAATGACTCGGGCCGGCTGAAGCCGGCCCTACGACCGTCTGGTATTAGGAGCGGAGCAATCGCGCGGCCGTGCGTGCGTAGTACGTGATGATGATGTCGGCGCCGGCGCGGCGGATGGCGGTCAGCGTTTCCATCATCGCTCGCGTCTCGTCGATCCAGCCGTTGGCGGCGGCGGCCTTCAGCATCGCGTACTCGCCGCTCACGTGATAGGCGGCGGTCGGCTGGCCGAAGCGCATCTTCACCCTGGCGATCACGTCCAGGTAGGTCAGCGCCGGCTTCACCATCACGATGTCGGCGCCCTCGGCCAGATCGGTTTCGACTTCGCGCAGTGCCTCGTCCACGTTGGCGGGATCCATCTGGTGGCTCCGCCGGTCGCCGAACTGCGGCGCCGATTCGGCCGCCTCGCGAAACGGGCCGTAGAACGCGGACCAGTACTTCGCCGCGTAGGACATGATCCCGACCTGCTCGAACCCGCGCTCGTCGAGCGCCTCCCTGATCGCGGCGACCCGCCCGTCCATCATGTCCGAGGGGGCGACGAAGTCGGCCCCGGAAGCCGCGTGCGACACCGCCGCCTGCACCAGGTGACCGACCGTGACGTCGTTGAGAACCTCTTCACCGTCGACGATGCCGCAGTGACCGTGCGATGTGTACTCGCACAGACACACATCGGTGACGACGACGAGCCCTGGCACCTCGCGCTTCAACGCGCGCACGGCGGTTTGCACAGGGGCTTCGGAATCGGCCGCGAGCGAGCCGATCAGGTCCTTCGTCGGCGGAATACCGAAGAGGATGACCCCCGGCACCCCATCCGCCTTCGCCGCCTTGGCTTCCTTCACCGCCTCGTCGACCGAGAGCTGGTGCACGCCCGGCATCGAGCCGATCTCGCGCCGCACGCCGTGGCCGCCGCAGACGAACAGCGGCAGGATGAAGCAGTCGGGTGAGAGGCGTGTCTCGCGTACGAGGCCGCGAATGGCGTCAGTGCGGCGAAGACGCCGCGGGCGGCGCGGCAGTGCCAGACGAGCGATAGTTTTCACGGCCATGCGTGTGATCTTATGTCACGAATCGAGCTCGCGGTCATCCGCGCTCTTCCGCCCGAAGGCGGAAGCCACGGCGGTGGGCGGTAGCGGCTTCCGGCTTCAGCCGGAAGGAACACGGTAATAGGCGGCGATTGCGTCGACGAGCGCTCGAATCGTGTACGACGACGGCCGGATCGTCACGTTGATCCCGAGCTGCGCGGCGGCATCGGCGGTCACGGGACCGATGGCGGCGACGGCGGTGCCTTTCAGCAGGTCGGCCGCCTGGTCCTGGCCAAACACCCTTGCGAAGTTGCGCACGGCCGACGCGCTGGTGAACGTCACCACGTCGATCCGACCCTCGAGCAGCATCCCGTAGATGTCGGGATCACCCTCACGGTGCGTGTCTTCCAGCACCGTGCGGTAGGCAATGACGTCGGTGACGAGGGCGCCGGCGGCACGGAGCTGCTCGGCCACGACCTCGCGGCCGATATCCGCTCTCGGGAGCAGCACGCGCGCGCCGTCGAGCGTCGTGCGCTGGGCCAGCGCGGCCACGACCGCTTCCGCCCGGAACTCGTCCGGGACGAGATCCACCTTGATCCCGTACTGCGCCAGCTTCTCGGCTGTCCCTGTGCCCACGGCGCACAGAAGCGGTCCCTTGAGTGCGCGGACGTCACGCTCTCCGTTCAGCAGCACCGCCATGAACGCGTCTACTGCATTGGCGCTGGTAAAGACAATCGAGTCGAACTGATCGGGTTCGGCGCCGGCGCGCCGCAGCGGCCCGAGATCGTCCGGCGGCATGATGCGGATCATCGGCGCCTCGATCGGCTCTGCGCCGAGCGCGCCCAGGCGATCCACCAGCTCCGCCGCCTGGTCGCGCGGGCGCGTCACGAGCACTCGGCGGCCGAAGAGCGGACGCGCATCGAACCACCGCAGGTGCTCGCGGAACCCCACGACGTGTCCGACTACGAGCATCGCGGGCTCGCGCCGCGGGTTCCCGAGAACGCTCTGCAGCAGCTCGGTCAGGGTTCCCGCCACCGTTTCCTGCGTCGGCAGCGTTCCGTTGTAGACGATGACGCCGTCTTCGTCAGCCGGCCAGCCGTTGGACACCAGCGACTCGAGCACGCGAGGCAGTTGCTGGGCGCCGGCATGGCAGACCACCGTGCCGCCCAGCCGGGCCAGGCTGGCCCAGTCGATGTCGGGCGGCGTCCGGTTGTCTTCCTCGTGGCCGCGAATGAGCGTGATGGTGTCGCCGCCGCCGGGATACGTCAGCGGCACGCCCGCGTAAGCCGGCACCGCTATTCCGGCAGGCACGCCCGGCACCACCTCATAGGACACGCGTTGCTCGTGCAGGAACAACGCCTCCTCGCCGCCGCGATCGAACACGAAGGGATCGCCCCACTTGAGGCGCGCCACCAGCTTGCCCTCGCGCGCCTTCTCCGCCAGGAGGTAGCTGATCGCTTCCTGCGCCATCTCGTGCGGCGACGCGATGCCGACGTCGATCAGCTCCGCATCCGGCCGCGCGAACTTGAGCAGCCGCGACGACACCACGTGGTCGTAGACCACGACGTCGGCCGCGCGCAGACAGTCGAGCCCGTGCACGGTGATGAGCTGTGGATCGCCGGGCCCGGCGCCGATCAGATAGACGGCAGGATGCTTCATGGCTGCAGCCCTTCCACCGCGCCTTGCGCGCGCTGCACGTCCGCGAGGATCTCGCCCGCGCCGCGCGCGAGCAGTTGCTCGGCGGCCTGCACGCCAATCGCGCGGGCGGCCGCGGCAGGCCCACGCGCCTCTGCCCGTGCCGCCCGCGCACCATCCACCGACACGACGACGGCGGTGAGCGCGAGATCCCCGTCGTCGAGCGCGGCGTACGCGCCGATCGGCATCTGGCACCCGCCTCCCAGATGGATGACGACCGCGCGCTCCGCATCCAGCGCGGCCGCGGCGCGCGCGTCGTCGATCGCGGCGAGCGGCGCGACCACGTGATGGTCCGCGGCGCGCACCTCCACGGCGATGATGCCCTGGCCGGGCGCAGGCACGCAGGCATCCACCGGCAGCAGGGCGGAGATGCGCGACTCGTGGTGCAGCCGCTTCAGGCCGGCCGCCGCGAGAACCAGCGCGTCGAAGTCGCCGTGCCCGTCCAGCTTGGCGAGACGTGTTCCCAGGTTCCCGCGCACCGGCAGAAAACGCGCCCCTGGTAACAGCCGCGTGAGCTGGGCGCTGCGCCGCACGCTGGTCGTCCCGATCCTGGGCGAGCGTCCGAGGCGTGTCACGATCTGCTCCAGTGACAGCGAATGTGGCGCGGACCCTTCGAGTCCGCGAGGCGGGCCGGTAAGGCCCGCCCCACTCTCATCGCCTGCCGGGAGCACCACGGCATCGCGCGGATCCTCTCGCGGCAGCACGGCGCCCAGCGCGAGCCCTTCTGGCAGGACCGCCGGCATGTCCTTGCTGCTGTGCACGGCGAGATCGATCTCGCCCGACAGCAGCGCGTCCTCGATCTCCTTCACGAAGAGCCGCTTGCCGCCGATCTCCGAGAGCGCGGCTTCGGCGAGCCGATCGCCCGACGTCCGGATGACGACGATCTCGCACGCCACCCGCGTGCGCTCGCGCAGGAGGTCCGCCACGCTGCGTGCCTGGAACAACGCGAGCTGGCTGCCGCGCGTGCC
>DATDHP010000488.1:0-2321 GCA_036521515.1 Vicinamibacterales bacterium | reverse complement strand
TAATGATAGGACGATCAGGAGGGTCCCCGGCTCGAGGCGCGTGAGCGAGGGGTCGGGATAAGGGGAGATGAGCGTCCAGGATTCGGTAATACGGCCATCTGCGCCACGAGGACCGCGCGCGACTCTCGGCCGCCGGGCGCCATAGAGGCGGGCGAGCTTCCGGCGGTCGTAACGGCCCGTCTGCCCGAAGGCATCGAAGGGCGGCAGCGCCCTGGGTGCCCAGGCGCGGGGGACCGCAAGCAGTCCCGTCTCGGTTTCGAGCGCCCGGATGAGGCTGTCGAGGTCGAGGGCCGACACGAACGTGCGGTAGGCGTGCTCGCGCGGGCCGGCCGGTGCAAAGAGCGGCACGAGCTCGGGGGCCGGGCGCCAGGAGGCGCCTGCCTGTCCGCCTGCGGCGCCGATGGCGGCCGCGACGAAAACCACGATTGCTGTCATGGCACCCCACCGGGCAAGGCGAGGTGGGGGCCCGCATTCGGCGCACCCCAACCTCCGGGGTATACTTTGCGCGCTGACATGTAGCGAGGCTTCGCCTCGCTACTAGATGCGCGGCCGCCCAGGCGGCCGCGCCTAAGACAGCTCCGAAGGCGAACCATCAGAAAGCGTGCTTCATCTGTCATGACTCTCAGGCCTTCGGAGATGTCTAGTAGGAGACCGAGTGGCGTATATCATCTGCGAACCGTGCATTGGCACGAAGGACAGCGCCTGCGTCGACGTGTGCCCGGTGGACTGTATTCACCCCCGGAAAGACGAACCGGGCTTCGATGCGGCGCAAATGCTTTATATCCATCCGGACGAGTGCATCGACTGCGGCGCCTGTGTCCCCGCGTGCCCGGTGGAGGCGATCTTCGCGCTGGACGAGACGCCGGAGCGGTGGAAGAGCTTCATCCCTGTAAACGCGGAGTATTACCAGAAGTAGCAAGAAGCCGGTAAACGTGGTGGCCGTTTGGTCACGTAGACGAACCCAGGTGGAGGCCCGGTGATGCCGATGACGTTCCGTCGTGCGTTGACTGCCGCCGCGATCGTGACGGGCTGCACGCTGGCGATGCGTGCCGAGACCCGGGGCGATGCCGAGCTGCAGTTCCAGCTCGCCAACCTGTTGTTCGACGAGACGCGGTACCGCGAGGCGATCCAGGCTTACGACCGGGCGATCGAGCTGGGCCTGTCCCCGGTCGCCGATCGCGCGCGGAAGGGCAAGGTGCGCGCGGCCCTTCGCATCGCGGAGTTCGGCGTGGCCCGGCAGGAAGCGGAGCGCCTGCAGGCCCGCGAGAAACCGGACGCCGAGGCGCTCACGCTGTACGCCGACGCGCTCTGGTCGAACGCCCTCTTCGATGAATCGGATCGGGCGTACCGTGACGCCCTCGGCCTCGAGCCTGACTCAGCGCGCGCGCGCTTCGGCATTGCTCGATCGCTGGCCACGCGGAACCGGCTCGAGGAGGCGCTCGACGAGGCGCTGGCCGCGGTGGCGACGGCACCGCGGGACGGCGAGATTCACGCGACCATAGGCGACATCTACGAGCGGCTGAACCGGTTCGACCAGGCCGCCAACTCCTACACCAGCTACATCAACCTCCTGCCCAACAAGGATCGCAGCGAGAAAGCGGCGTGGTCGCGCTCGCAGGTTCGCTTCCTCGAGGCCTTCGACGGGATGACCCCGGTGGAGATCGACGAGGAAGACAGGAACATGCTGCACACGGTGCCCTTCAAGCTCGTGAGGGACAAGATCGTCGTGCAGGGCAAGGTCAACGGCGGCCGCACGATCGATTTCGTGCTCGACACCGGTTCCGAGGAAACCGTGATCTCGCGCGAGGTGGCGCAGCGTGCGGGCGTGCGTCCGATTACCTACACGCTCAGCGCCGGGGTGGGAGAAATCGGCCTGCGCGGCCTCCAGCTGGCGCGGCTCGACGCGCTCGACATCGGCACGCTGCAGGTTCGCAACCTGCCGGTGCTCATCAAGAACCCGCCGCTGCGCGGGATTCCGAGGCGGGAAACCGAGAGCTTCTCGCCGCTGTCGCTCGGCATGTCCATGCGGATCGACTACAGGTCGCGGCTGCTGACGATGGCGCGCGCGCTGCCGGAAGCGAAGGCGGACTTCATGCTTCCGATGCGCGTCCATCGTCTCGCCATGGTGCGCGGAGTGCTGAACTCGACGCACCCGACCTACTTCGTCGTCGACACTGGCGGGGAAGTCATCTCGATCAGCTCCGACACGGCGGGGGCGCTCGAGAAGTCGAAGTACCGCCGGATTCCGCTCAAGGTGTATGGCACGTCCGGCTGGGATCGCGACGCGTTCCTGCTGCCCGGCGTGAACCTCGACTTCGACC
>DATDHP010000487.1:0-7442 GCA_036521515.1 Vicinamibacterales bacterium | reverse complement strand
GTGAAGTCCATCGGGCGCGTGGCTCAGCGGTAGAGCATTCGCTTCACACGCGAGGGGTCGGTGGTTCGATTCCACCCGCGCCCACCACTTCCAACCCTCAATTGATCACACCTCGCAGAGAAGCAGGTTCCGCCCGCCCCGATGCGCGCGGCTTTCCACTGTCCGGCGCGGATCGCGGTGTAGATCGTTTTCGGGGAGATGTTGCCGGCCCACTCCTGCGCCGCGTCCGCCACCTTCAACCAGCGCACGACTCACCTCCCACAGACTGCTCCGTTCGTTCAGTGCGGCTGCGGTGGTCGCACCGACCCGGGGCCACACGCGGCCACGCCCGGAGATCGACGCCATCACACTCGAGGCCCTGAAACGTCCAGCCACGCACCTCACACGCACGGTGTGCCCACCACCGGGCCTTTGTGTTCTCGAGCGCTCGATTCCGTACCGGCTCAGCCTCGACCTCAACCATCGCCCTGTGACCTGTTCGTTCCAGAAATGTCAGGAGGTGTGCGACGGGTCGGCAGCGCACTCGAGGTTCGAGTCCACGGGCGGATAGGGAAACAAAACGTCACCCAGGGTGCGACTGAGCGCCCACTGCGACGTGCACGAATAGGCGCGGTTCGTGCCGACATACAACGCGCCGCGCCACCACGTCATGCCCCAGGGAAAGCTGTTCTGGCGATCGCCGAACCCCTGGCGCGCGATCTCGCTGAAATCCGGACCGGCCAGCCGCACCGCCTCCGTGACCGCCACGATCGCAGCGACCGCCCCGGCCAGCGCGATGGCAGCGGCCCGTGCTGCGCGCGTCATCGCCCTGCGCCCGAGAGGGGGACGGCCGCCGTCGCGGGTGCGGCGGTTCGTTCGTGTATCTGCTCGATGTCCTCGACCGTGTTGATGTTCAGGTAGTCGATCGCGATGTCGAACGCGGCCAGCCGGTGGCCGGCGTCGATCGCCTGCTGGAAGAGCGCGGCCAGCTCCTGTTCGGCGCGAACAGGGTGGCACGGCGTTGCGGGAATCAAGGCGAAGATCTCCGTCCGCAGCAGGCAGTTCCCGGTTCCCATCAGACAGTTGAACGGCGCGGCGGGTTTCTCGACGACGCGCGCGATGTAGCCGTCGTCGTCGACGTCGACCGAATAGGTCCGCCGGACGCGTTCGCGATCGCGGACCGGTACTACGCCACAGAGGCCCAGCAGCCTGGGGTCGGCGTCGAAAGCTCGCCGCATGCTGCCGAGTCGCGGCTCGATCAGGATCTCGTCTCCCAGGCTGAGGAAGAAGGTCTCCGTCTCGATGCACTGCCGCGCCGCGGCGATCGCAGCGACGACCCCGCGCAACTCGGGCTGAAGCACATAGCGCACGTGCAGTGGGCCATGGCACGAGCCGACGGCGGACATGACGTCGCCCGCGCGGTAACCGACGACCACGACAATGCTCTCCGCGCCTATGGCGACAGCGCGGTCGAGACTATGGGCGATCGCCGGCCGGCCATCGACCGGCCAGAGACACTTATTCCGGGATTGGGTGAGCGGGTGAAGTCGAGTCCCGCGCCCCGCGGCCAACACAAGAGCAGTGATCTGCACCTTATTGGTCGTCAGCGTTTCCGTGCTGCACCTGGTGGAGGACGGAAGTTTACGGCGGGCGATCTCTTTGGAATGCACAACATTTTTGTATCGGTGCGCAGGAAGGACACGGAGTTCGGACAATATCGCGTGTGCCGGAAGCCCCGCGGTCGACATGATGTTCGTCGTGGCCCGCAGTACGTGACAGAGAGCGACTATCGAGACAAAGAGCAGGGACGTGGGGACATCGGCTTGTCGCCGCCCGCCGTACGTGACAACGATCACGACGCGGGGGCCGAAGCCCCCGCGCTACCTGTCCCGTGATGATGTGTAAATGAACGTTGTTGCGCGGCCGCCGGAAGACGCTCGAGCAGTTCGGCGGCGCGTCCGGGGCCGCCCTGCCGCGCGAGCGCCCTCGAGATTCTTTCCGCGTTGTGGCGGAACGAGGGGTCGCCCAGGACGCGCTCGACCGCCGCGCGCAGACCTTGCGCGGTGCAGTGCCGGCGCTCCAGGCGGAGCGCCACGCCCGCTTCGGCCATGCGCTGGGCGTTCTCCGGGTGATCCCACTCGGTCGCGACCACGACCATCGGCACGCCGTTGCGGAGTGCCGACAGCACGGTTCCCGGACCGCCGGTGCAGACCATCGCGCTCATCTTCGGCAGCAGGAGGTCGTGATCGATCCACTGATCCGCGAGAAAGTTGTCCGGCAGCGGCGCCAGCCCGAGATCGGCCATGCTCCGGTGCGTGCCGGTTGTCAACACCACCTGGATCGGCGCTTTGGCCAGGCCCTCGCGCGCGGCGCGCAGCAGGAACGGCGCGGCCACATGAATCGTCCCCTCGTTCACGTAGACACAGGGCGGGTCGCTCGGCAGCGTCTCGAGCCATGGCGGCGGCGTGTGTTGCCGCGGGTACCAGAAGCACGCTCCAACGTAGTGCACCGTCTCCGGCAGATCGGTCCGCGGGTAATCGAGCTCCGGGCAGCTCGTGACCAGGTAGAGTGGCAGACGCCGCGCGGCTTCGACGATCGACCGGCCGAGCGGCTTGAGGCCGTATCGCACCCGAATGCGATCCACCGAGGTGCGGAAGTCGGACAGGAACAAATCCATCACCTTGCCGGTCAGCCGGTTGCTCATCGCCTGCCAGCGTGTCTTCGGCAGCGGCAGGCCGAGGCCGACCGGCGGGATGTCAGGCCCCGGGATCTGACAGCCGAGCACGTACGACAGCAGGGCCACGGGCACGCCGGTCCGCTCGTACTGCACCATGTACGGCGCCAGCAGCGCCGGGTCGCTGGCGACCACGTCGGGCCTCCAGACGGCATACACGCGATTGAGATCTCCAATCTGCGCGGGCATGCTGTCGACCATGAACTCCTTCAGCAGGCGCGGCACTTTCCACGGGCGATGCCAGTTGGCGCCGATCGAGTCGGGGGAGTAGACGCGCTGCGCGACGACTTCCTCGAGCGCGCGGTGGAATGGAAAGAACGCGAAGCCCTGCTCGCGAACGGATCGTTCATACTCGGCGCCGGTGTAGACGGCAACCTCGTGGCCTCGTGCGCGGAGCGCCTCGCCGAGGGCGAAGAAGGGGTGCACGCATCCCGGAAAGTTCCAGACTGTCAGAAGGCAGCGCATGGCTCAACTCGCGCCCGCGGCAGACACAGCTAGGCTCTCCGCGGGGACCGTGCTCGTCACCGGGGCATCAGGCTTCGTGGGCGGGGCAGTGGCGCGGCGGCTGGCGGCGAACGGCGTCACGCACGTCCGCGCGATGGTGCGAGCGTCGTCGCGCATCGAGCGCCTGCGGGTCCCGGGCATCGAGATCGTCCGGGGCGATCTGCTGGACGTCGCCAGCCTGAGGGCCGCCTGCGAGGGAGCGGACGCGATCATCCACGCCGCGGGATGCGTCACGCCAGTCAGGCGCGCCGTGCTGTGGAATACATCGGTCGAGGGGACGCGCAATCTGCTGGCAGTCATGGCACCTCGCGTACGCCGCTTCGTCTTCGTGAGCTCGTTCGCCGTGTATCTGAACGCCGATCACGACGAGAACCGTCTGCCGCGCGCCAGCGGCGATCTGTACGGCGACAGCCGCATCGCCGCGGAAGCCGAGCTGCGCGGGCATCCGCGGGTCTCGATCCTCCGTGCGCCCGCGATCTACGGGCCGGGATCGGCCGTGTGGAGCGAGCGCTATCTCCGGCTGGCCTCGAGGCGGCGGCTGTTCCTCCCGGGACGCGGAGCGTTCTCCTTTGCATACGTCTTCGTGGAGAACCTGGTCGATGCCATCCTCGCCGCGGCCGACGACCGCACGCCTCCGGGCATCTACAACATCGTCGACGGCCATCTTCCGTATCGGGAGTTCGTCGCGCCGTACGCCCGGGCGATGCATGCGCCGATGCGCGAGCTGCCGCTGTGGCTCCTGCGGCCGGGCGTGTCGATCGCAACGTGGGGCGCCCGTGCGTTCGACATCTGGTTTCCGCTGTCACCGGTTTTCCTGCGCTATCTGTTGAGCGGGCGCAGCGGCGCGGCGTCGGCCGACCGCGCACGGACGCTGCTGGGATGGCATCCACGAGTGACATTCGATGAAGGCATCGCGATGACCCTGTCACACCGTCAGGGCGCGCACGAGCAGATGCCAATGTTTCAGGAGCCCGGCTGAGAGGGAATCACGGAATTCGGTCAACGTCTGGTCGAGCGCGCGGACGAATTCCTCCACGTGGCCATGCGTACAGACCAATGGCGGCTGGGCGCGCAGCACGGTCGGATCGTTGAGCGTCGAGAGCGTCAGGATGCGGTGCGTCTGCCGGAGCTCCAGCACGAAGAGGCCGGCGATGAAGTCGTGCGACAGACGCTGCAATACGCCCCCGGTCATCGATGAAATGACGCCACCGGCGGGCGCGGCGAACCTGATGCCGGCCATCAACCCGCGTCCGCTCACCTCGGCCATCAGCGGGTGCTTCGCCTGCAGCTCGCGCAGACGCGTCAGCAGCAGCTCGCCGAGACCTGCCGCGTGGGGGATGAGGCCGCCCTGCAGCAGCACTTCGAGCGTGGCGAGCGCCGCGACGCAGGCGCGTGTGTTGCCGCCGAAGGTCGGGGTCTGGAACGGCGATCGCGGCGTCCCTCCGTGCGCTGCCTTCCAGTGCTCCTCCGACGTGAGCACGGCGCTGATCGGCATGACCCCGCCTCCGAGCGCCTTGCCCAGCACCAGCGCGTCGGGCACGATGTCGTCGTGTTCGACCGCGAACAGCCGTCCCGTGCGGCCGAGGCCGGTCTGAACCTCGTCGGCGATCAGCAGCGAGCCATAACGGGAGCAGAGCGCGCGTGCCTGGCGCAGGTAGCCGGGCGGCGGCACGACCATGCCGGCTTCCCCCTGCACCGGCTCCACGACGAACCCGGCGACGTCCCGCTGCTTGAGCGCCTGTTCGAGGGCGTCGGCGTCTCCGTACGGCACGAACGAGGTGTGGGGGACGAGCGGCTCGAATTTCTCGCGGAACGCCCGGGTCGAGTTGATCGACAGCGCCGCCATCGTCCGTCCGTGGAAGCCGCGTTCACACGCCACGATGCGGCTGCGTCCCGTCGCGGCGCGGGCGAGCTTCAGCGACGCATCGATGGCCTCGGCGCCGGAGTTGGCGAAGAACACCCGATCGAGGCCGCGCCCGGGCGAGAGCACCGCCAGGTTGTGGGCCAGGGCGGCGGCGGCCGGGCTGAGCCCTTCAACGAGATTGCAACAGTCGCGCGTCCGCTCGAGGGCGCCGTCTATCGCCGGATGGTTGTGTCCCAGGTTGAGCGCCGCGAAGCCGCTGAGAAAGTCGAGATACCTGACGCCGCGGGCGTCCCAGACGTGGCATCCCTCGGCGCGCGTGAGCGGCGTCTCCGCGCCGATGATTTCGAAAAGGGCGGCGATTCTCGGATTGAGATGCCGGCGGTGCAGCGCCAGGTTCTGCGCGCTGTCCAGTTCGAGCGCCTGGTCGAGCGTGATCAAGTCCGGCACGAGGGGCGAAGTGGCCGTTATCACGGGTGTCTCCGGTGCGGCTCACGACGCGAGCCGCGGGATATTGAATCGACGCGTGTATTCGGCGGACCGCGATTCGATCCGCGGCAGCTCCTGCGCCACGCGCGGCTCGAGCCTCGACGGACGGGGGTGGATCGCCTGCGCGAGATCGACGCGGACGCGCCGCTGCAGGCTCAGCGCACGGAGGACGCGGTCGACCGTTGCGTCGGGGCTTTCGCAGAGCTCCGCGTAGGTCAGCGAGCAGGCGCGCGTACGGACCGCATCGATGTGTGCGGTAATGTAGTCGCAGTTCCGCGCCACGCCGCGCCGCACCAGCTCGAAGAGCAGCGGAAAGCGATCAGAGTACAGCCAGCGGCCGGCGGCCACCTTCCACCGGTTCCGGTACAGCGTCCGGTAGCGCGTCCAGACCAGCGACAGGTAGCGGTTCTCGCCGGCAAGTATCGATCGAATCGTGTACAGCTGCGAGCTGATGATTTCGGCGGGATGCCGGTGGATGAACACGAACTTCGCGTCCGGAAAGCTCCGGGCGAGGAAGAGGAAATTGGTTGTATCGAAGGGACTCTTGAGCAGCAGCGGACGGTCGGCGTCGCCGAGCGCCTGGACCTTGCGGCAGAACGTGTCGAAGCTCGTCAGATTGGCGGACGTGAGCAGCGGGTGGCGCTGCTGCGGCCGAAGCGCGAAGCAGTACTCCTCCGGCATCTCGGCCGTCGTGGCCATCCGGTCGTACACGCGATCTTCGATGCCGTGGGCCCTGAAGTAGTCGTCGATCTCCCGGCGCGCCTGTGCCTCTTGTCCGGTCGCGCGCAGATGGAGCAGACGATGCTGGTTCAGGATGTGATAGGTCGTGACGCCGTTGAAGCAGCCGGTCGCGAGGAGGACCTGCGCGAGGATTGTGGTGCCGGATCGGTGCGGGCCGATGATGAACACGGGGCGGTACGTCACGTCCGCCAGCGAGGCGACGATCGGCGCATCCCTGTCGGTGCCGTCGTCCAGCCAGGCGTCCATGCAAGCGCTCGACATCTCGTTTGCCTCGACATGACAGCCCCCAAGCGTCACGCCGTCATGGGGAATCGGGTGCCCTATCATGCTGCGTTGCATTGCGATTGTGCGACAGTGCCGTTCGGGTCGGCGAAAAGTTTCCTGCAAGGACGGCCACCAACGCTCACTTCGTTCGCGCCGGTGGGCGCGGCTGAACTCAGGCGCGCGGCGGACGCTGCGCGTCCGCCAGCGGGCACGATTCCACCCGCGCCCACCATTCCAAACCCTCAATTAATCAACACGTTGCGGTCGATCACGTCGACGTCGTTGCAATGAGGCGGAGGGTCGATTCGCCCCTCGTTTGCAACGGATTTGCAACGGGCGGCATCCAAACGCCGCATACTCTCCTGCAATCCGTGTTCATGGCGCATGTCGTGAAAGTGCAAGTTGATCCGGTCGAGCGTGGTCCGCGACGGCAGGGTGACTCCGCCCGCAGGCGTCCATGCTGGCGTGTGTCCGTGCGCCTTCAGGACGCACGTTTCCCAGGCACGCCGAATCCGGGCCACCTTGCGACCCACGGCGTCACCGAAGACGAACGCCTCGACCCCGAAGGGCGCGCCCGCCGGATCCATGCGGGCCATCTCGAGCGCGGCCAGGAGGCGAGCCGAAATCGGCAGCACGCGGCCCGTTCCGGTCTTTCGCGCTCCCTGTTGCTCTGCCCGGATGACGAGGTCGCGGCGCCCGATCTGCAAGTCGCGCCGGAGCGCGAGCAGTTCGCCGAACCGGCAGCACGTCTCGACGGCGCCGATGATCAGGCGTTGCAGGTGTGGACCGGCGCAGGCGAGCAACCGTGATTCTTCGTCCGGCTCGAGCCGTCGGTTGCGTTTCGTGTGTGTCCCGCGCGTGATCGTTTCG
>DATDHP010000486.1:0-4750 GCA_036521515.1 Vicinamibacterales bacterium | reverse complement strand
GCCTTCAGAATCGTTCCCATCCCCATCGATAACGCCTCCCGTGGAACGCGGGACAGGTCGCCGCCGAACAGCACGGCGTTGTCCCTGCGCGTCGTGTCCGCCAGCGTCACGCGATGAGTACGCGACACCAGCTCGTTGCCGGGCTCGTTGAAGCCGATGTGTCCGTTGGTTCCGATGCCGAGAATCTGCAGATCGAGGCCACCGGCCGCCTCGATCTCGCGTTCGTAGCGCGCGCACTCGGCGTCGAGGTCCGGCGCCGCGCCGTTCAGGAAATGGATCCGCCCGGGCGCGAGATTGACGGCCTGGAAGAGGTGCTGCTCCATGAACCGGCGGAAGCTGCCGGGGTGTGAGGGCTCGACGCCGGCGAATTCGTCCAGGTTGAACGTGACCGCGCGCGAGAAGTCAGTTCGCCCGCCGGCATGAAGCCGCCGCAGCTCGGCGTACATCGCCACGGGCGTGCGCCCGGTGGGAAGGCCAAGGACCACCTCCGGGTTCTCTCGCAAGGCGTCGGCAACGCGGCGCGCCAGCGCCGATGCCACCTGGTCGGGAGTATCGAAGATCTGGATGTGCACCGGGATTCAGCCGGCAGTGGGCAGTCGGCAGTTGCCAGTAGAACTATTTCGCGTCTCCATAAGTCTGTCACTGCCCACTAGATGTACGACGGCACCGTCGCGCGCCCCTGCGCGGCGGCTATGGCCAGGCGAACGGCTCCAACCGCCGGCTCGACATCGAGCGGCCGGACCTCGCTCCGCGGCGCCGCCTCGGAGATCCGCCGGCGGACGTCGGCCGCGAGCCATGGAACGCCTCGAAAGATGCCGCCGGCCAGGATGGTCGGAAAGACGTCGCCGCGCATCCCCAGCCGCGATATGACCGACGACGCCGCGGACGCGAGCTCTGCTTCGGCGCGCGTTTACACGGAGACACGGAGGCCAGAAGGGCCCTTCTGGCCATGACGGACCTGCGCGGCTACGGTGACAGCAGCAAGCCGCCAGGCGGCGAACGACACGAGAATTACTGGAAGCGGGCGCTGGCGCTCGACCAGATCGAGGTCATGCGCTGCTACGACATGCCGGCGGCCGTTCATGGGAACTGCGAGGACTACCGGGCCGGCGCGACGATCGACGTGGACCATGCCAGCGAGGACGGCGCGAAGAAAGTGACGTGCCCGCTGCTCGTCCTCTGGGGTGAACGCGGGACTGTCGGTCGCCTGTACGACGTGCTGGCGGTCTGGCGCGAACACGCGACGAATGTCACCGGCAAGGCGCTGCCCGCGCGTCACCATCTGCCCGAGGAGGTCCCGGACCAGACGCTCGCCGAGCCGCTTGCGTTTTTGCAAGTGCCTCGGTGGTTCGTGGAACACGCCGCATACGTTTGATCAGAGAGGTGGGGGACCACCGGCGGCGGGGGTGTCTTCGATTGCACACAATATTTGCTCGGCTGGCACATACCGCGCGTAGTCACCTTCATAATCCGCCCCCGCCGCCCGGACCAGGGGTGTGCCCCCACAACGGGGTCTGACCCCACGACCGGAACGAACACCCAGAGAGGGTTTCCATGCCCTGTACGGACGCGCTGCATGATTCGCTCGACGTCTACGAAGCGGAGTGGCGGACGATCCAGGAGCGCCGCTTCGGCCCTTCCGCCGCGCTCCTGCCACCCGCCACCGCCTCACGCAGTCTCTCCGGCCTTGCGCTGTCGGGCGGCGGCATCCGCAGCGCCACGTTCAATCTGGGCGTCCTCCAGGCCCTGAACCGCAATGGCCTGCTGGACGACTTCGACTATCTCTCGACGGTTTCCGGCGGTGGATTCGTCGGCGGCTGGTGGTCGGCCTGGCTGACGCGATCCGCCTCAGAGGCCCGCCCGCTGTTCCCCGACGATGAAAGGGTAGAAACGTGGCGGCACCACGTGCGGCACCGGAAACCCGGTGAGGACGCTTCACCGGCAGAACCTGATCCGATCCACCACGTCCGGCTGTTCTCCAACTACCTGACACCCAGGAAGGGCGCGCTCAGCCCCGATCTGTGGCGCGCCGTCACGATCGCGGCCCGGAACCTGATCCTGACGTGGGCGGCCTTGCTGCCGTTTCTCGGGATGGGTGTCGTGCTCGCGCAGGCCGCATTCTTGTGGGTGTTCGGACGACCCGAGGGCCTGGCTGACCGGGCATGGGCCGCCTTCAGCCTTCCAATGGCGTTCCTCGCGTGGTTCGTCGTCCTTGCGGTGGTGTGGCTCCTGCTGCTGCGCGGCGGCAGCCGAGGACAGTGGGCGATTACGGTCGGCGCGTCGGTGGCGATCGTTGCAGCCATCGGCATGCGGCTTTCCGGAGACGGCGGACTGCCGACGGCAGTCCTCGTCATCTCGACGCTGGTGATAGCGGCCGCGGCGGTTCGAGTCTTCTGGAGTTGCAGGGCGCTGGGGGGCGACGACAAGGAAGTGCTCCGGAACCGCGTGTCACAGATGCAGACCGTCGCCTTGCTGGCGGCGCTGGCCACCGGGACGATCGGCGCCGCGGTCGCGTTCGGGGCCGACCTGATCAATCACCTCTTCGTGAGCGGACAGACGACGCTGATGGAGAACATAGCCAAGTACCTGGCGCTGCTCACGACGGCGGCGAGCACGTTCCACTCGGCGCGCAGCAGCTCACCCGCAGGCGGCGCCGATGTCATTCCTCCGAAACAGCGCTCGGTGATCTCGCGGCTGCTGCTCCGCCTGGCGCCGTCCTTGACGATGCTCACGCTGCTGCTCGCCACCGTCTGGGCCGCTGACTGGGCGGCGCGATCGCTCAATCCCGCCGTCTGGACACCGGCGCTCCGCGATGCCTCGCTCATCGGCGCCATTGCAATGGCCGGGTACGCCCTGAGCGAGAAGCGGCATCCGTCCACGCCGGGCGTGATGGTCGGGATCTTCACCGGCACGGTGATCGCAGGCGTGCTGCTCACGGTCCGGAACACCTTCGACGCGGCGGCGCTCGTGCTGGCCGCCGCAAGCATCGTCGCCATCCTGTGGTGGGGCTTCGTTCGCCGGCCGGCAACCGACAACCAGCCTCCGGGGCTCGATCGCACCCTGCAGCTGTTCGGAGCAGCCTCGCTGCTCGTGGTCGGCGTCGCGGCAGTGCCGCTGATGCTTGGGAGCAACGCCGTCCAGGTCCGCCTCCTGCTCGGATTCTTCGCGCTGCTGTTCACGAGCGTCATCCTGATTGGATGGACGACCGATCCCAACAGGCTGTCGCTGCACACGTTCTACAAGATGCGCCTCGTGCGCGCCTATCTCGGGGCATCCAACCCGAATCGCGGCTCGAACGAGGCGGAAGACGTCACCGAGACGGTGCCGGATGACGACGTCCCGCTGTCCAGGATCTCGGGCGGCAGCGGGCGCAGCGGGCCCTATCACCTGATCAATGCAACGTTGAACCTCACCACCGGGAACGATCTCGTCATCGCGCAGCGCGCCGCCGCGCCGTTCCTGTTCTCGCGCCATTTCTGCGGCTCGCCGCGCACCGGATTCCGCCGCACGGAGAGATACAGGGGGGGCTCTCTGACACTGGGCACGGCCGTGGCCATTTCCGGCGCCGCGGCGAGTCCCGTCATGGGATCGCAGACACCATCGACGGCCACCTCCATGCTGATGGCGTTCCTCAACGTCCGGCTGGGTTACTGGGTCCCGACGCCGTCCGGCATGGACTGGGAAGCGCCGCAGGCGCGTTTCTGGCCGTTCTACCTGTTGCGCGAGTTCTTCTCGCACCTCGCAGACACCGGCAGCCACTGCTACGTGACCGATGGCGGTCACTTCGACAACACCGGCGTCTATCCGCTCATCGAGCGCGGCTGCCAGCGGATCGTCCTCACGGATTGCGGCGCCGACCCCGATGCCGTCTTCGATGATCTCGCCAACCTGGTGCGCCGCTCCCGAATCGACTTCGGCGCAGAGATCACGTTTCCCTCGCTGGCGGCGTTCTCACGCGAAACGCTGGCGGCGGACCGCAAACCGTATGTGCGGGGCCAGATCCGCTACCAGCGCGCGCATCTCAACGCGCTCGGCTGGACGATCGGCGACGACGAAGACGTGCCGGTCGGCAGCCTTTTCGTCATCAAGCCGACGCTGCTCGCCGCGCTCGAGACCGACATCAGCCGCTACAGCCAGGAATACGGCGACTTCCCGCAGCAGACGACTGCGGACCAGTGGTTCGACGAGGCGCAGTTCGAGAGCTACCGGCGGCTCGGAGAGAAGAGCGGCATGGCGGCACTGGCGGAGCTGAAGACCCTCGAGCGCGCGGCACCTGTCGCGGAGACCGTCTAACCAGAACCGACAGAGGGGGCAGACCCCACCTCAGGGGTCAGACCCCCCATGGGGTCAGGCCCCACGGTCGCAAACCGGCAGTGCTAAGATTCGCCTTCGACCTCAAGGGTGCGAATTACGGGCATGGAGCCCCCAGCCTACGCCAATCCAGTCGCAGGCCGGCCGACTACGACGCGTGGCTGGCCGAGCAGAGGTTCACACAATGATGAAGATGATTTGGACCGGTACGGCCCTCGCAGTGGCGTTCGGAGCCGGGTTTTCCGCACGTGACCTCGTGTCCGGCGAGGCAATCGCGTACGCGCAGGCCGCCCCGCGGGTGTTCGAGCTGCGCACCTACACGGCGCCTGAAGGGAAGCTGGAGAACCTCCATGCCCGCTTCCGCACTCACACGACGCGGCTCTTCCAGAAACACGGGATGACCAACGTCGCCTACTTCAGGCCGCAGGACGCGCCTCTT
>DATDHP010000485.1:0-1845 GCA_036521515.1 Vicinamibacterales bacterium | reverse complement strand
CGGTTCGGACCGGCGTCGGTCACCCCCACGAAACACGCGCGGACGCCGCGTGCGCATCGCCCCTCTTCCACGTACACAATGCCGTCGCTGGCGTCGATCGTCTCGACCAGGCCCCGGAAGGTCTCCGACCGCTCGGCCGCCTGCCCGATCAACGCCACCATCGATGCGCTGCTGGAACGCACGCGCCGCATCGCGGGGGCGTCCGCGTCACCGGCGAGGACGGGCCGCGCCGCGCCGATGAGCCCTGTCAGGATCAATGCCACCGTCAGTTGCCGCGTCGTCCTCGCCACACCGTTTCCTCCCTCGATCACGGAGGCGGGAACGGTGGCCGAAAACTCGGATCAGGCTGAAAACGGCCGGGAATGGCGATTGCGGTCCGTCGCGGGACGTGCCAGCGCGGCGTGATACAACCGCTCGATCCGCTGCCAGCGCTCAGGACTCATGACGTCGCGCCGCCCTTCTACGCGCGGCCCCGCGTCGCGGCTCTCGTCCGTCGAAGACCCGTATACTGGCCCGGTGGATGCCACGCCGGCATTGGTCGAAATCGGCCGCGCACTCGGGGCGCTCGATTTCGAGGCTGTGCTGATTGGCAACGCCGCGGCCGCCCTCCAGGGCGCTCCCGTGACAACGGTGGACTTCGACTTTTTCTTTCGGAATACGAGCCGCAATCTCGCCAAGCTGAAGGCGCTCGCCGATCGCCTGAAGGCGGTCATCCTGAGGCCGTACTATCCGGCGTCCGATCTCTATCGTGTGGTTCGGGATGACGATGGCCTTCAGGTCGACTTCATGGCGACGATTCACGGCATCCGGTCGTTCAAGGGCGTGTACGTCCGGGCCACGCTCATCGAGATCGACGACGTGACGATCCGTGTCGCATCGCTGGCCGATATCATCCGGAGCAAGAAAGCCGCGCGGCGGCCGCGCGATCTGGCGGTATTGGGCATCCTGGAGAAGGCGCTTGAAGCAACCCGGCAGAAAAACAAGGCTGGCAGCGGTCGCGCTGGAAAGTGAACGTGCGCTGCGCGATCTGATTCGACGGTGGCAGGCGCTGCCCCCGGGACGTCGCACCAACTTCCTCAGGAAACGCGTCGGGCTTCGCCGCACGGCGCTCTAGCCTGGCGGCGGATCGTCGTCGACGCTCGACCTCCTGCCGGCGCCCGGGTCCATCGGTTACAGGCGCTGATTTTGCCGCTCCGCCATCGCGATGCCAGTTTCCGACGGCGATTCCCGCCTCCATGTGCGAGGGCCGGAATGGGCCGGTCCCGGGACATCGAGGAGAACGCCATGTTCACGAGCAAATCGGCACTGATGGCCTGCGGCGCGGCGCTGCTGGGTCTGGTGGTCGCGGCGGCCGGCGACGCGGCGTCAATGACACTCCGCCGGACGAACCATCTGACCTTCAGCGGCCCGGTGGGCCTCCCGGGCGTGACACTCCCGCGCGGAACCTACACCTTCGCGCTGATCGACGACGAGCACCCGGACATCGTCCGAGTGATGAGCCGCGACCGTTCCCAGGTGTATTTCACCGGCTACACGCGACGGGTGAGGCGGCCGGCGGGGCTGAGCGCCGATCGCGCGGTGGCGTTCGCCGAAACGCCGTCCGGCGTGGCGCCGCGCATCCAGGCGTGGTACCCGATCGGCGTCTCCACCGGGCACGAGTTCCGATATCCGGACGCGACGCGCTAGTCGGCCCGCAGGGCAACGTCTTCCGGCTGAAGCCGGAAGCCACAGGCGCCTGGAGCCGGCCGCCAGGCGACCGGGGCTTCCGCCTTCAGGTGGAAGGTGGCCGCTCGCCATCCGCGATCACTTTGCCGATCGCAGCTCGCGCAACAGCCACGCCTTGGC
>DATDHP010000484.1:0-4619 GCA_036521515.1 Vicinamibacterales bacterium | reverse complement strand
ACATCCGCACCGTCTCATCGGCCAACTGACACCCCGCGGCTGGGCCAAGACCTTCGGCTCGGCCGCTTAATTTAATCGATGGGCCCGCCAAACCAGGCGGGCTTCAATGCCACTACCAAACGGTGTTCGTCGAACGCTTACGCAGCTCCAACCCGTCTGCCTTGAGATCGCGTACGACGCGCCGCGCGACGCCTTCGCGGCGAAACATGTCGAAGACGTAGCCGAGACGCTCGCGGACCTGCGCGTCGGGATCGAGGTCCCACTGGCCCTCAGGGCCGTACACATAGCCCGTCGGCAACGGAAACACTAATCGCCCCTTGCGCGCTTGGTTCCAGCGACCTTCATAGAGGCGGGTCCGCAGCGTAAAAAGCTCAGCCTCCGAGATGGTCCCCTTCACGCCTAACAACTAGGCGATCATTGGGGTCGCGCGGATTGTAGACGGCGCCCTCGTCGGCAATCAGCGTCGCACTGACCCCGCAGATCTCAATGAGCCGATACCAGTCGCTGTTATTGCGGGCGAGGCGCGAGGCCTCGAGCATCAACACGATGCCGACGCGCCCGAGGCCAACCTCAGATACCAAGCGTTGGAAGCCCGTGCGGTGAATGGCGGTACTCCCGCTCCGCCCTTGATCCTCATCGATAATTTCCACACGGGTCGGTGCCCACCCGAGGGCGATCGCGCGCGTTTGGAGCTGATATTGCCGCTCCGTACTCTCGCGATTCTCGATGACTTGGACGGGCGTGGACTGCCGCACGTAGACACAGGCCAGGCGGTCCCAGTGTGTCGGTTGAATTTTCGCGAGACTCATGCTGGCGCTCCTCCAAGGCCAGGACGCGCACGCGCCGACACGCCAGCTCGGCGAACTGGGTATGGGCGGCCTCGGGACATCGGGGCGCGGTGAGCGCGCGGGACCCGACAACCGGACTGACAGTCGTGGCGCGTCCGGCAGGATTGGATCGGGGAGGGAGAGGACGACTTCCGGGGACGGAGATTGCCGCGAGCCCGCGCCTCGCCCGGATGTATCGAACGATCAGCGCCGCAAAGAGCCGATCGCCCGTGAGCACGTCGGGGCGACGATGAACGGCCGGGCGCACCGCAGCGTCGATCACGTCGTGTCACATGCCGGAGCGCGGCGGCCACCCACGATTCAGGGATTGGGCCAGGCGTCCAGGGGCTATCGGCTTCGCTTCCCGCAGCTGCGTGACGGCGTCGCGGATCAACGGATACACAAACACGCGCTTGGGCCGGGCACCGTGACGGTGATGCCGTCGGTCGTCGCGGCCGCGCCCCGCCGTCTGGCCCACCTCGATCCAATTCGCCGCGCGGTAGCAGCCGCCCGAGTACCTCGCCGGGTCGACCAGCGTCTCGACCAGCAGCGGTGTGACGCCATACGTTGCCTGCCAATCCGCCGGCAACCGTCGGAGCGCGAGCGCCAGCGCGGTGCTCGCCAAATTCTGGATGCGCACCCAGGGCAGCAGCAAGAACCGGCTGTTGCTGACCACCTGCGACAGCTGCCGCGCGCGCGTCACGTCGTCCCAGCCAATCCACGCGTCCCGCGCGCGCATCCGCCACCCTGCACTCGAAAACTGCAGACACCCGACGACCGTGGGCTTCGGCTGCGCGATCGAGACGAGATATTGCACGTGCGCCCCGAACGGTACGCGGTAACTCAAGTAGTGATAGCGGCTGACCAATTCCCGAAACAGCTGTCGCTCCGCAGGATGCTGCACCCGGTGCAGCTGCACGGGCGCAAACGTATCCACCCGCCCCGTCAGCCGCGGTGCGGGCTCGCCGCGGGCCGTGCGGGGGACCGACGTCACGGACCCGACGGGGCGGGTCCGCTGCTTCGCTGGCAATGTCAAGAGGCCGGCCACCTCGAGTCGCACGAGCAGCGCGAGGCATTCCGGCTCCTTCAAGGCCCCGCTTGGTCTCGTCCACCCCAAGAGCTCGCTGATGGTGTTCGCCAACTCCTTCCGGCTGAGGCCCGCACACGCGGCAGCCACCTCGCGAATCAACGCGATCTCCGGCGCCACCACGCGCCGGCCGCTGACGCGGTCTCGGACTGCCTCGTTCATCTCTGCCCCCATCCGTCGCCGCACTTACCGTAGCCGACGGCCCGCAAAATGTCCAGCACAAACGTGGGCTCATCTCCGAGTCGCCGCGCACCGATCGATCACAGGCCGTCATGGGAGGACTCGCGCGGACGTTGCTGCCGTTGTCCGCGAACGAAACGGACCAGATCGCGCAGGGCGGTTGGCGAGAGCAACGTGATGGAGCCTTCATCGACACGCTGATGATCGTCCGCATGTGGCACGGGCAGATCGGTCCACCTCCACGGCGCAGACAGCATCACGCCGTCCTGGAGTCGGACCAGCACCCACGGAACGTCGTCGCGCCAGAAGACCCGACAGACGCGACCTCGCTGACCGCAGGACAGACTCTCTTCAGACACGATCGTGAGAGCCGTCCCACGAAGTGCAACATATGGTGCAGTCTGTCGCTGGGCTCAAGGGCATCATGAGCGACTTCGAACTGGCGACGCTCCGGCAGCGCGCGCTCGAGGCCCAGCGCACGAACGCCCAGCGTGGGGAGCTGTGGATGCATTTGCCGGTCGGGCTCGTGTATGGCCCGACCGGCGCCATCGAGCTCGATCCGGATGCGCGCGTGCAACAGGCGATTCGCCTCGTGCTGCAGCAATTCGACGCGCTCGGCAGCATCCGACAAGTGCTGCTGTGGCTGCGCCGCGAGCGCCTGTCGGTCCCCGTCACGCGGGGCGGCAAGCAGGGACGCTACACAGAATGGGCGTCCCCGAATTACACCCGCGTGCATGCCATCATCACGAGTCCCTTTCTCGCCGGCGCCTACGTGTACGGCAAGAGCGAGAGTCGCACGACGATTGTCGACGGTCGGATCCGACGGACCGCCGGGCACGACTTGGCGGTCGATCAATGGCAGGTCGTGATTCCGGACCATCATCCGGGGTCCCTTGAGTGGGCGACCTATCGCCGCCATCTGTCGATGATCGACGCCAACGCGTATATGAAGCCGGGCGCGCGCAAGTCGGCACGTGGGGGCCGGAGTCTCTTGGCTGGCCTGCTGCGCTGTCGTCGCTGCCGCTACACGCTCCAGATCAGTTACGGCGGACGCGACAGCGCCTCGCCGTACTTCCGCTGTGCGCGGCGCGATCACCAGACGGGCAGCGCGGTCTGCGTGTCCTGTTCCGGCAAGGTCGTCGAAGACGCGGTGGGCCAGCAGATCCTGCAGGCCATCGCGCCGCAAGCGATTGACGCTGCGATCGCCGCGGCACAGCGCGCGGATGAGCGACATCGTGAACAGCGGCAGGCGCTGGAGCTCGAGATCGAACACGCGCGCTATGACGCGCAGCTCGCCGCACGCCGCTCCGAGCGCGTGGATCCCGACAGGCGTCTGGTCGCGGCCGAACTGGAGGCGCGGTGGAACACGGCGCTCGAACGAGTACGCGAGCTGGAAGGTCGGCTCGCCAGCTTCGATGCCCGCGCCGTCCCACAGCAGCAGATCGATGAACGCACGCTCCGTGCGCTCGCCCACGCTGTCCCGGCGCTCTGGGATGACCCGACCACCGACATGCGGCTCAAGCAACGCATTGTCCGGATCCTGATTCACGAAATCATCGTGGACACCGATGACACCTCGCGCGAGATCGTCCTCGTGATTCATTGGCAAGGCGGTCGCCATACGGAGCTGCGGGTCACGACGCCGTGGAGCGGTCGCACCACACGATGTACCGATACGGAGGCGATCGCGCTGGTGCGACGCATGGCCGGGCGCTGGGCCGATGATGCGATCGCCGCGCAGCTGAACCTGCTCGGCTGGCGCACGGGTGCCGGTAATCACTGGACGCGCCGGCGCGTGCGTGAGCTGCGCCATCGGCTCGATCTCCCCGCCTGTGACGCCACGCAGCCCGCGTGGCTCACCGCGAAAGGCGCAGCACGGCACCTCGGGATCAGCCCCGCCTATGCCGGCCTGCTGCTCCGGCGCGGGATCATCCCCGGCACACAAATCGTTTCCGGCAGCATGTGGTGGGTCGATCCAACCGCCCTCGATTCGAAGGATCTGCGCGCCACGCTCCGTGCACTCCGGGAGCGCCGCCTGGTAAAACGGGATCACGACCATCGAACACCTAAAATCCCAGGAATTTCAGACGTGTAGTCTGAGGAAGCACAATGTCGCCTGCGTCTTGACGCGCCCAAGCGCTCCCGGACAATCGAGTGCCGGAGCGACGCGAAACATCTAAGGTTACTGGCCCCTGAACACCGCTCGCGTCAGCGCGATGGGACTCGCACCGTCCAACGGCAGGATCGGTGTCTGCGAGACGAACCGCACCAGTTCCTCGGGCGACTCTGGTTCTGGCCGCTGCGCGTTCCCGACCTGCGCCATGAATGCGAAGTCGTTCAAGGTGCCAAGGAGGCTGCGATTCCTGGTCCGGCCGAACGCAATCTCGACATCCGAGACCGCTCGTCGGCGATGTCGGTAGCGGCAACACCGACGTTGCTCAACACCTCGCACACGGTGTCCGGAAACACCGACGCCAACCGCTTACCGTCGCGAATGGGAATCACCACCGGAAGTCGGGAACGTT
>DATDHP010000483.1:0-3904 GCA_036521515.1 Vicinamibacterales bacterium | reverse complement strand
TTCTCGCCAAGGCCCTTGGCGCCATACGGCCCGAGCTCGCCCTCGTTGGGAACGACCACGGCCTCGATGACGCGCGGATCGAAGTCGAGCGCGGTCGGTGGCTTCAGATCGAGGAAGCTCGCGTTGAGGCAGCGGCCGTTGCGCGGGTCGAACCGCATCTCTTCGGCCTGCGCCAGCGCGAGGCCCTGGATCGTGCCTCCCTCAATCTGATTCTCGACAACGGTGAGGTTCATCGGCCGTCCCACGTCGTGCACCGCGATGTAGCGGAGCAGCCGTACTCGCCCGGTCTCCGTGTCGACCTCGACCTCGGCGAAGTGCGCGCCCGAGGTGCGCTCGACATTCGTCGCCGTCTGCGGCTGCAGCGTGCTCCCCTCGCCGACGATGCTGCGGCCGCGTCGTTGCATCACCTGCGCAAGCGTGACGCTGCGCTGCGGCTGCGCCGTGACGCGGATCACTCCGTCGCGCATCTCCAGATCGGCCGGCGCCGCGTTGTCCAGCATCGGTCCGGCCGCCGCGAGGATCTGCCGCAGACACTCGCGCGCACCCGCTTCGGCGGCGCGGCCGGTTCCCTGGAGCGCGCGATTGCCGAAGCTGCCGGGGTCGAACGGCGCGACCTCGGTGTCGCCCGACACCGCGCGCACCGACGTGAGCGGAATACCCAGCGCCTCCGCCACGATCATCGGGACCGTCGTCCGCAGGCCCTGGCCGATGTCGGTGGACGCGAAGAAGACGACGACGGAGCCGTCGTTGAACACCTTGACCGTAGCGCCGCCCTGACCGCCGCCGCCGCCGCGCTCGGTGACCGCCAGGCCGATGCCGCGCACCTTCGATCCGGTCTGGCCGCCGCCCGGAACGGCGTTGCGGCGGCCCCACCCGATCTTCGCCGCGCCTTCCTCGATGCAGCGGTCGAGCACCTGCGTGACGAGCCGGCCGTCTTCGGTGCCGGTGCCGCCGCGCGCGATCGGATCGCCGGTACGCTTGATGTTCTTGAGACGGAACGCGACCGGATCCCAGCCCATCTCGCTGGCGACCTCGTCCAGCAGCGACTCGATCCCGAACGTCTCCTGCGGATCGCCGACGCCGCGTGTCGGGCCCGTGTTCGGGATATTCGTGTGGACGCGGATCTGCTCCGTCCGCACGTGCGGCACCCTGTAGATGTGCGTCGACTGGTTGCCGAGGCCGCCCAGACGCGTGTGGTAGGCGCCCTGGTTGATGTAGGCGCGGACGTCGAGCGCGTGCAGCGTCATGTCGCTCCTGACGCCGACCTTCGCATACATCTTCACCTCGAAGCGCGTGTTCGAATCGATGATCTCTTCCTCGCGCGAATACTGCAGCTTCACTGGCCGCCGCGCCTTGCGCGCCAGCAGCGCCACGATCGCTTCATCGGCGTGCGGCGCGCTCTTCGTGCCGAAGCCGCCGCCGATGTAGGTGGCGATCACGCGCACGTCGCTGTCCGGCAGGTTGAAGAGCGTCGTCATCCCGATGTGCACGCGGTACGGCGCCTGCGTCGACGCCCACAGCGTGAGCCGGTTCTGCTCCCACATCGCAATCGCGCAGCGCGGCTCCATGCCGCCGCTCCACATCGTCGGGCAGCGGTACTCGCGTTCGATGACGCGATCCGATTCCGCCAGACCCCTGGCGATGTCGCCGCGCGTCAGCACACGCGACGGCCCTTCCTGATTACCGTCGTCGAACAGCTTCGGTGCGCCAGGCTCGAGCGCTTCCTCGGGATCGAGCACGAACGGGAGCACGTCGTACTGCACCTGGATGAGCCGCAGCGCCGCATCCGCAGTCTCCACGTCGACCGCGGCCACGGCCGCAACCGCTTCGCCGGCGAAGCGGACGCGGTCGTTGAGCACCCGCTGACGATGCCCCCAGAGGTCCACTTTCGGCGCGTCCCGGTAAGTGATGAGGGCCTTCACGCCCTGGAGCGCTTCGGCCCTGCTGGCGTCGATGCTGACAATCCGCGCGTGCGCATGCGGGCTGCGCAGCACGCGGCCGACGAGCATGCCTGCCAGCTCGATGTCGCCGGTGTACTTGGCCTGGCCCGTCACGCGATCGGACGCGTCGAGGTTGGGCCCGCGCCTGCCAACCACGGCCAGCGCGCCGCCTGTCGTGTTCGCTGGTTGCTGCGCCATGATGTGTCCCCCCCTACGCCTGCATGAGGCGGGAGGCCGCCATCACGGAGTCGAGAATCTTCTTGTATGCGGCGCAGCGGCACAGGTTGCCGGCCAGCGCCTGGCGTGCCTGATCTTCAGTCGGGTTCGGCAGGCGATCGAGCAGCGCCTTCGTCGACATGATTTGCCCCGAGGTGCAGAAGCCGCACTGGAAGCCGCTATGCTCGACAAACGCCTGCTGGATGGGATGAAGCCTGTCGTCCTTCGCCAGCCCCTCGATGGTGAGCACCTCCGTGCCCGCCGCCTGCACCGCCAGTTGCGTGCACGCATAGATGCTGCGACCGTTGACGATGACGGTGCACGCGCCACACTGCATGCGGTCGCATCCCATCTTCGTGCCGGTCAGCTTCAGCTCGTTGCGCAGCAGCTCGAGCAGCGTCGTGCGGTTAGTGACGTCGACGCGGTACGGCGTGCCATTGACTCGCAGCTCCACCGTGGTCCGCCGCGTATCGATCTCAGTGGCTTCCGGAAGCTGGGCTTCGGCGGGCAGGGGCACCAGCGACGAGGAGAGCGCGCCGGTCGCCAGCGCGCCGCCTTTCAGGAACGCACGTCGAGAAACCGAAGGTGTATCGCGATCGTCTTCAGCCACGGTGCCTCCTGGGACAACATCGGGTGCGACGCTTCTGGAACCGCGTAAGAAGAATCACATTCGGTGTTTTGACCTGAACAGAGGTCGCTACTATAACACCGCGTTCAAGGCAACGAGGGACTGCCGATGACCTCCGCTGCATTGGCAATCCGGGTTCGTGCCGCTGGACAATGAAATGAAGCGTATTCTCGACGCCCGGCGATCGCTATCCGCGGGATGCCGATCGATGAAGGCTTTCGTGTTGACGATGCGGCGTAGGAGATTGCGGATGCCCAGCTCTCGTACTGTCGGAGCGTCAGTACGGCGTCGCTGGCCTCCTGGGACGTCGGGATTGTCGCGCAGGAGGCGAGCACGACCGCCAGAGCGCCGAGCACGAGCAGGCCTGATCTCACTTCGGCCTCCGAACGCGTAGGGCCGGCGCCGCGGGGTCGGCGCTCTTGCCGGGCAGCTACAGCCAGCGGCGCACGCGGGCCTTGTAGTCCCGATAGGCGTCGCCGAAGCGCCGTTCCAGATACGCCTCCTCGCGCGCGACGACGCCGTAGCGGATCGTGATGGCAAGCGGCAGCATGAGGACGAGAGTCCACGGGCTGCGCGCGGCGATGCCGATGCCGCCGTAGACGAGCAACATGCCGAGATAGATGGGATTGCGGGTCCAGCCGTGAATACCGGTGGTCACCAGCGCGCGAGTGGGCTCGTTCGTGGGTACTGGTGTCGCAGCCCGGGAGAAGTTGCCGATACCCGCGCCGGCGAGCCCAAGACCGATGAGGATCAGGGAGCCGGCGAACACCCGGTGGACCCCGTCGCCATCCGGAACGGCAAATGACAAAGGCAGCAGGCGATCCGAGACGAAGCCGAGCAGAAGAGCGGCGAGGAAGAGGAGGGGCGGTCGTGCGACGACGCCCGCCACCGCGCTGTCGCTAGCCTGCTGGCCGGCAGGGCCCATGTCTGCTCCTCGTACTTGCCAGGCAATGCACCGAAAGTTAGGATCGGCGATGGAGTGACAACATGGGTGTCATTCTACCTATTGACAACATGGGTGTCAATACGCAGCGCTGGAGCGGAATGGGATGGCCACAGGGCGACAGAGAAAAGGGGGAGCTCAACTCGTCAGCAGCAAGGGCGAGGCGATCGCGGACCT
>DATDHP010000482.1:0-6155 GCA_036521515.1 Vicinamibacterales bacterium | reverse complement strand
AACGTGATCGACGTCCACATCGGCAGGCTGCGCCGCAAGATCGACACGGATTCCACGCCCCGGCTGATACAGACAGTTCGGGGTCTCGGTTTCAAGATCGCCATGGACGGCCGCACGTGAACTCTCCGGGTCTTCTCTCTACGCTGCGAGGGAAGCTCGCGGCATGGTTGACCGTGGTGCTCCTCGCCACGCTGTTCCTCCATGGCGCCGTGGTCTACGTCTCGCTGCGACAGGTCTTGTGGCACGAACTCGACGAGCGTCTCCACAACGACATCGAGACCCTCGAAGGCCTGCTCCAGCCGTTCTGGACACCAGACGGAGTCCAGCTGCCACACGGCAAGTCGGCCCTCGATGACGACGACTACCGGTGGCTGCAGGTGTGGAGTCGCGACGGGCGACTGCTGTTCGCGTCGGAGATCGCCGTCGCTCAGCCAATCGCCGCCCTCGCGACCCCGCCGTCGGACAGGGCCATCTCGCTCGACCTCGGCGACGGCGGCACCGTTCGAGTCAAGGAGGAGTCGGGGCACATCGCGGGACATCCCGTCGTGGTTCGTGCGGTCACGTCGGAGGCACGGCTCCACCAGGAGATCGCCGAGTTCCTCTGGCTGGTTGGTCTCGCCGTGCCGGTGGTGGCGGCCCTGGCCGCTTACGGCGGCTACCGGCTTGTCAGGCGAACGCTACGCCCGGTTGATCGTCTCGTCGCCGGCGCCAACGCGATCACGGCCGAGCGACTTGATGTTCGCGTGCCGGTCGCGAATCCGCGAGACGAGGTAGGCCAGATCGCCCAGGCCTTCAACTCCACGTTGGCCAAGCTCGAGGCATCCTTTGATCAGATGCGGCGGTTCACCGCCAATGCGTCACATGAACTCCGCACGCCGTTGACCGCCCTTCGTGCGACCGGACAGACGGCACTGGCGAGCGGGGATCGCATCGATGACTATCGGGAAGCCGTGGCCGATATGCTCGAGGATGCGGAGCAGTTATCGCGCGTGCTGGATACGATGATCCTGCTCGCTCAAGCGGACGCGGGAGCCATCCCGGTCGAGCGGCAGCGGGTGGACCTTGACGCATTGGTGAAGGACGTCGCAAAAGCGTGCGACGTTCTCGCGCAGGACAAGGGTCAGCGCCTGTCGCTCGCATGCGCCGCCGGGCCGGCCAGAGTGGACCCCACGGTGCTGCGCATCGCGATCGCGAACGTCCTGCACAACGCAATCCGGTACGGACCCCCGTCGAGCGCTGTCAGCGTCCGCGCGTTCGCCGACGCCACGTCGTGGATCATCGAGGTCGAGGACAGCGGCCCCGGCATCGCCAAGGAGCATCACGCGCATCTGTTCGAACGCTTCTATCGCGTCGATCCGGGACGGTCTCGTGCGCTCGGCGGCGTGGGTTTGGGGCTGGCGATGGCGCGCTGGAGCGTAGAGTCCCATGGCGGCCACATCCAGGTGCACAGCCATGCAGGCGTTGGTTCGACCTTTCGCATCGTGTTGCCGCGACCGTCCCCCGCTCAGCCCGGGCCGCAGAAATCTGAACGTTTAGACAGTTGACCGCCCCAGGCGCTCCCCATAATTTGGATGCAAGTCTGGGGCGTCACGATGCCTTTCTCATTCCTCGCGCGCGCGATCGACTCGGCCACGCAGTCATTCTCGGTCCCAATGAAGACGACGTTGCCGCGGGTGCTTCTTGGGATCCTGCTGTCGTTCGTCGTGTCTGGATGCGCGCCGCGTCTCCCTCCTGAAACACCGTCAAACCTCGTCCAGCTTACCGGAGTCCCGGAGCGGCCTCCGGATGTCGGGGGCACCGCCATTCCGCCGGGCGTCGTCGTTGACGACGGGCTCGCGCAGGAAGAAGCGGTGGCGATTGCGCTCTGGAACAACCCGGACTTCCAGGTGCAGCTGGCCGAGATGGGGTTCGCGCGGGCCGATCTGCTCGAGGCGGGCCTGCTGTCCAATCCCGTGCTCTCGCTCCTGTTTCCGATTGGCCCCAAACAGCTCGAAGCCACATTGAAATGGCCGATCGAGGTGTTGTGGGAACGTCCGAAGCGCGAGGCCGCCGCGCGCCTTGCCGCCGATCGCGTCGCGGCGGGGCTCGAGCAGGCCGGGCTCACGCTGGTCTCGGACGTGAAGATCTCGTATGTCGAGTACGCCCTTGCCCAGGATCGCCTGCGGCTGGCGGATCAGTCGGTCGAGGAGCTCGAGCAGATCAGCCGGCTGATGGAGTCGCGCTTCCAGGCTGGGGACGTCAGCCTGCTCGAGGCGCGAACGGCGGCCATCGATGCCTCGCGTGGACGTCAGGATTCCGTGCGCGCGCGTCTCGACGTCGTGCTTCGCGCCAACGAGTTGCGGACGCGCCTGGGGCTCGCGCTCGATCCGAGGGAGTTCGACGTGGTGACCACCGCAGCCGCGCTGGAGCCGTGCGGCCCGATGCCTGCGCTGCTCGAGGAAGCGCTCGCGTCACGTCCCGACGTGCGCGCCGCGGAGATCGGCATCGAAGCGGCGGCCGCCCGTCTCGGCTGGGAGGAATCGCGCGTGGTCGCGGTCACCGCCGCGCTCGACGCCAATGGCGAGGGCCGTGAAGGCTTCGAGTGGGGCCCCGGCGTCGACGTCGGGCTCCCGTTCTTCAATCGCAACCAGGCAGGACTGGCGCGCGCCAACGCCGAGATCCGGCGCGCGGGCGGCCAATATGTCGCGGTCCGCCAGCGCGTGGCAGGCGAGCTGCTCGACGCCACCACGCAGTTCCAGCAGGCGTCGGTCGCGCTGGCCGGGTGGCGCGACACTGTCCTGGTGCCGCTCGAGGAACAGGTGCAGGTCGCGAACCGCGCCTTTGCCGACGGCGATGTGGCATTCCTGTTCGTGCTCGAGATGCAACGACGACTCACCGAGGCCCGCCTGCGCACACGCGAGGCGGAGGCGGATCTCGCCCGCGCGCTCGCGCGGATCGAGCGTGCGATCGGGCGCCGGTGCGGCGCCGGCGGAAGGGAGATAGTCCGTGGGTTTTAGAGCGCGCATGACGCTGGTCTCTGCCCTCGGTGCGTTGCTGGCGGGTTGCGGCGGCGACCAGGCGCCGGCTGCGGCCCCGGCGACAGCCAAGCCAGCATCAGTGACCGCACCGGTCAAGGAAGCGCAGTTGACCACGGTGACGCTGACGCCCGAGGCCGAAAAGCGGCTGGCGGTGGTGACCGCGCCGGTCGAGCGCCGCACCGTGGCGCGAACGCGTACGCTTGGAGGTGAAATCGTGACACCCTCCGGGCAGTCGCTCGTGATCACCGCCCCGGTCGCGGGTACGTTACAAGCACCTCCCGCAGTGCCGATCGCCGGGTCGGAGGTCTCGCGCGGTCAGATGCTGTTTCGACTGGTCCCCATCCAGCCGTCGGAGCGCGACGCCGCGGTCGATGCACAACAGGCGGCGGCAACGGCCGCGGCTCGACGGGATGCGCTGGCGCTCAAGGTCCAGCGCGCGGAACGCCTCGTGACAGACGGCGCCGGAAGCCGCAGGGCGCTCGAAGAAGCGCAGGCGGAGCTCGCCGTGGCGGAGGCCGATCTCAAGGCGGCGCGCGACCGTATCGCGCTCGCGACGCGCAGCGGCACGTCGCAAGGTGACGTCGTGCTCGAGTCGCCGGAGACCGGAATCGTGCAGGACATCCACGTGCGCGAAGGACAGGCCGTCGCCGCGGGCGCGCGACTCCTCGATCTCGTGCGCCTCGCGATGGTCTGGGTGCGCGTGCCGGTCTACGCCGGTGAAGCGACCGGCATCGATTCGAGCGCACCCGCCCAGGTGCTCCTGCTCGGTGAAGCCGCCGACGCCGAAGGGGCGCTGGCCCGCCCGATTCCGGCCCCGCCGTCCGCCAACGCCACGACCGCCGGTGTCGACCTCTACTACGCAATGGCAAACCCCAACCAGCGGTTCAGGCCGGGCGAGCGTGTTGCGGTTCGGCTGGCGCGCCGGGAGACCGAGATGGGTCTCGTGGTCCCGAAAGCGGCATTACTTCATGACGCGTATGGCGGCACGTGGGTGTATGTCGTGCGCGAACCGCGTGTGTACTCGCGGCAGCGCGTGGTCGTCAGCGATGTGAGCGGCCCGCTCGCCGTGCTGTCGCAGGGACCCGTGGAAGGGCTGCGCGTGGTCACCGACGGCGCCGCGGAGCTCTTCGGCGTCGAGTTCGGATCAGGAAAGTAGGGCTGCCGCGATGATGCGCTGGATTGTCGAGCACTCATTGAAGCTGCGGCTCGTGGTCGTCGCGCTGGCGATCGTGCTGATCGTCGCCGGGTCGCGCGCGGCGCAGAACACGCCGCTCGACGTCTTCCCCGAGTTCGCGCCGCCGCTGGTGGAGATCCAGACCGAGGCGCCCGGTCTGTCCACCGGAGAAGTCGAGAGCCTGGTGACGGTCCCGCTCGAGAACGCGATGAACGGCGTGCCGGGACTCACGACGCTGCGCTCGAAATCGGTGCTGGGGCTGTCGTCGGTCGTGATGCTCTTCGAGCGCGGGACGGACCTGATGGGCGCGCGCCAGCTCGTGCAGGAGCGCCTGCTGCGCGTGGCCAGCAGCCTCCCCGCGGCGGCGCAACCGCCCGTCATTCTGTCGCCGCTCTCCTCGTTGAGCCGCGTGATGAAAATCGGCCTCACGTCCGAGCGCCTGTCGCAGGTCGAGCTCTCGACCATCGCCAAGTGGACGATCCGGCCCCGCCTGATGTCGATTCCGGGTGTGGCCAACGTGGCCATCTGGGGTCAGCGCGACCGCCAGCTCCAGGTCCTGGTCGATCCCGATCGGCTTCGCGCCAACAACGTCACGCTGAACGACGTCGTCACCGCGACGCGCGAAGGAACGGCGGTCGACGCCGGCGGCTACCTCGAGACGCCTCAGCAGCGGCTGGCGGTCGCGCACTCGCCCGCCGTGGCCACGGTCGAGGACCTTCGGCAGATCGTCGTGGCGCGTGGCGCCGGAAATGGCGCAACGTCGAATGGGTCGGCGATCCCCTCCACCGGCCCGCGATCGAGCAACGCGCTGCGCATCGGTGACGTCGCGGACGTGGTCGAAGGCTTCCCTCCGCCGATCGGAGACGCCGTCATCAACCGCGGTGACGGCTTGATGCTCATCGTCGAGAAGCAGCCGGACGGCAACACGCTGCAGGTGACACGCGACATCGAGGCCGCGCTCGAGGCGTTGCAGCCGGGCATGCCCGACGTGGCGATCGACTCGACGATCTTCCGTCCGGCGACGTTCATCGAGATGTCGCTGGAGAACCTGAACCGGGCGCTGCTCATCGGCTGCGTGCTCGTCATCCTCGTGTTGATCGTTTTCCTGTACAACTGGCGGACGGCGCTCATCAGCATCATCGCCATCCCGCTGTCGCTCATCGCGGCCGCGCTCGTGCTGCGCTATCGGGGAGGGACGCTCGACACCATGGTCATCGCCGGGCTCATCATCGCCCTCGGCGAAGTGGTGGACGATGCGATCATCGACGTGGAGAACATCGTCCGGCGCCTGCGCCTGAATGCGGCGGCCGGCCATCCGCGCTCGGCGTTCCAGGTCGTGCTCGACGCGTCGGTCGAGGTCCGCAGCGCCGTGGTCTACGGCAGCCTCATCGTCATTCTGGTATTCGTGCCGGTCTTCCTGCTCGAGGGGCTTGCCGGTTCGTTCTTCCGCCCGCTCGCGTTGTCGTACGTGCTCGCCATCCTGGCTTCGCTGGCGGTGGCGTTGATCGTGACGCCCGCCCTCTCGCTCATGCTGCTGCCGAAGCACACCCACGCGCGCGAGGCGCCGGCCGTGACGAGCCTCAAGTCTCGGTATCGACGGGTGCTGCCCGGGTTGATTCAGAGATCCAGGAGCGCGATGGCGATCGTCGCTGTGTCGCTGGCGGTCACCGTTGCCGCGTACCCACTGCTCGGCGAAGAGTTTCTCCCGAGCTTCCAGGAGTACGACTTCCTGATGCACTGGGTCGAGAAGCCGGGGACGTCGCTCGAGGCGATGCGCCGCGTCACCGTCAACGCCGGGCGTGAGCTGATGGACGTGCAGGGCGTCCGCAACTTCGGCGCCCACATCGGTCGAGCGGAGGTCGCCGACGAGGTCGTCGGCATCAACTTCACGGAACTGTGGATCAGCCTCGATCCCTCCGTTGACTATGCCTCCAAGGTGGCGCAGATCCAGACGATTGTCGACG
>DATDHP010000481.1:0-6806 GCA_036521515.1 Vicinamibacterales bacterium | reverse complement strand
GGGTCCGCGCCACATCACTCCGGAGCGATCTCCGAGATGTCGGCCAGTTCCAGGATCAAGTCGCGCAGCGTGGCGACGAGCGCCAGCCTGGTGGTGCGCAATTCCGTGTCGTCGGCCATGACCAGTACGTCGTCGAAAAAGCGGGTGACCACGGGCTGCAAGCCCGCGATCTCGGCGAACGCCTCCTTGTAACCGCCGCGGGCAATGGCATCGCGTATCCCGGGGCCCTTGGCAGTGAGCGCCTGCCCCAACGCCTGCTCGGCAGGCTCCTTCAGCTTCGGCGCGAGCGAGGACAGCGCCACGCCGGCCGCCGAGACGCCCTTCGTGATGTTCTTCACGCGCTTGAACAGGGTGGCCACGCCGATGAGCGCATCCGACCCGCTCATCTGCGCGAGCGCCTCCAGCTTGCGGCGCGCTTCCAGTGGACTGATCTGTTCGATGCCGGCGTGCATCACCGCGCGGACGTTGCGGACGTCGAAGCCGCGCTGCGCGAGCAGGTACGCGACCCGATCCGCGATGAACGTGAACAGCGGCGCTGCCGCGTCCCGATATCCGCCAAACGGCTCGGCCGCCCGCGCGAGCAACGGTCCCAGCCTGAGCGGCCTGTCGACGCCGGTCAACTCCGGCAGGTCCGCGAGCACTTTGACGGCACCCTGCGCCTGCCGGCGGAGGGCGAGCGGGTCGCGCGTCCCGGTCGGACGCTCGCCCGTTGTGAACATCCCGACAACCGAATCGAGCTTGTCGGCAAGCGACACGGCCGCCCACGTCACCGCTGCGGCGCCAAGCTGCTGCCGCGACGGCGGCGCGTCGGCCTCGACGCCGACGGGAAGATAGTGGTAATAAATCGCTTTCCAGACGTCCTCGGGCTGGCCCTCCTCGCGCGCGTAGATACCGCCCATGGCGCCCTGCAGCTCTGTCAGCTCACGTACCATGTCCGTGGCCAGGTCGGCCTTGCAGAGACGCCCCGCCAGCTCTGCGTGCGGCGCGGCGTCTCCGCGCTTCAGCGCCTCGGCGGCGATCCAGGCCGCCAGAGCCGCCACGCGATCGGCCTTCTCGCGGTAGCTTCCCAGCTTCTTGTGGAAGAGGATCGTGCCGAGCCGATCGAGCCGCGAGTCGAGTCGCGCCTGGCGATCCTCATCCCAGAAGAAGCGCGCGTCGCGCAGCCGCGCGGTCAGCACGCGCTCGGCATTGCGCGCGATGATCTCCGGCTTCTCCGGCTGCATGTTCGTCACGGCCAGGAACGCCGGCTTCAGCTTCCCCTCGTCATCCACCACCGGGAAGTAGTGCTGGTGATGAATCATCGTGGTCGTCAGCACTTCCTCGGGAAGCTGCAGAAATTCGACCGGGAAGTGCCCGGCCACCACGGAGGGATATTCCACGAGGTCGGGCACCTCCTGCAGGAGTGACGATTGCGCCGCCACGAGGGCGCTGACGCGCCCGCTCAGCTTGCGCGCGTGCGTTTCGAGCTCCCGCCTGATCTTCGACTCGCGATCGGCACGGTTCAGGATGACGAAGTTCTCGAGCAGGCGGCTTTCGTAGTCGTCGAACGTCTTGATCTTGATCGCGCGGCCGGCGCGGCCGCTCGTCGTCAGGAACCGATGCCCGTAGGTATTGGACCCCGAGCGGATGTCCTGCACGTTCGGACCCTGCGCCAGCTCGATGCGCCGGACGACGAACGGCACGACGCGGCCACCATACATCAACACGAGCCAGCGGATGGGACGCGCGAAGACCAGATCGCCCTTTCCATCTTCGAGGTACGCATCCCACCGCATCTGCTTGGGACACGTCAAGTCACGCAGGAGGCCGCCCATCACGTCCGCCAGCACGTCCACCGTGGCCTTGCCACGCTGTCGTACACGGTACGCGAGATACGTTCCCTTGGGCGTCTTGCTTCGCTCGAGCGCGGAAACCTCAACGCCGTATTTCTTCGCGAACCCGGCGGCCGCCGGCGTCGGCTCGCCGCCTGGCTTGAAGGCGGCGGATTCGGGAGGGCCCGCCACCAGCTCCTCGAAATCGGTCTGCCGTTCGGCCAGCTTCGCGACCCGCGCCGTCAGGCGCCTGGGCGTGCTGAAGCTCTCGGCCGGCGACGCCGGCGTCAACCGCGCATCCTTCAGCCGGGTGTCGAGATGCTTTGCCATCTGCGCCGTGAGGCCCGGCAGCCAGCTCGCGGGAATTTCCTCGCACCCGATTTCAATCAGCAGCTCGCGATCCATCAGAGCCCCTCGCTGACGCCGAGGCTCTTGTCCGTGCTCTCGCCGCTCTTGTCACTGCTCTCGCCAACGTATGCCTTTGCGATGCGGACGGCCAGCTGGCGGACGCGCAGGATATAAGCCGTGCGCTCGGTGACGCCGATGCTGCCGCTCGAGTCGAGGATATTGAACAGATGCGAGCACTTCAGGACGTGCTCGAGCGCGGGCCAGACGAGCCCCGACGCGAGCAGGCGCTCCGCGAACGCGTACGTCCGGTCGAACAGGTCGCGATGCAACGCCGCGAATTCCGCCGGCGGCATGTCGACCTGGCCGAACGCGTACTTCGACTGCTCGACCTCCTCCTGGAGCCGCACCTCCCCGTACTTCACGCCGCCACCCCACTCGAGGTCGAACACGTTGTCCACGCGCTGCAGGAACATCGCGATACGTTCGAGCCCGTAGGTAATCTCGCAGGAGATCGGCGTCAGGTCGATGCCGCCGACCTGCTGGAAGTACGTGAACTGGGTGATCTCCAGTCCGTCGAGCATCACCTGCCAGCCGATGCCCCACGCCCCGAGCGTGGGCGACTCCCAGTTGTCCTCTTCGAAGCGGATGTCGTGCTGCCGCGGGTTGATGCCGCAGGCCTCGAGGCTCTCCAGGTAAATCTGCTGCACTTCGTCGGGCGACGGCTTGAGGATCACCTGGTACTGGTGGTGCTTGAACAGGCGATTCGGATTCTGGCCGAAGCGGCCGTCGTCGGGGCGCCGCGAGGGCTGCACGTAGCCGACGCTCCACGGCTTCGGTCCGAGCACGCGGAACAGCGTTTCTGGATGTGACGTGCCGGCGCCGACTTCGACGTCGAGCGGCTGTTGCAGCAGGCACCCGTGGGAGGCCCAGAAGGCGGAGAGTTTGAGGATGAGATCCTGGAAGGTCACGCGGTTGGTGGCGTCTCGTCGTGGCGGCGCAGGTCTCGCAAGACCCGGTCGGACTTCAACGTCTTCTCCAGATACATCGTAATCAGCGCGCGATGCGCGTTCTCCAGCTCCCTCAGGACGCGGCGTTCGGCAGGCACCCCGCCCACACGATGCGGCGCCACGCTGCGCGCGGCCGCGAGGAACTCGAGCGCGCCCGCTGACAACGTGCCCCGCGATTCCGGGTAGACCCCCTGCAACCGCAGGAGCCAGTATTCGAAATAGCGCGCCAGCGGCTCTACCGGCGCCTGTGCGGCCAGCGCATCGAGCATCGACGCGCCGAGCCGATACAACCGGTCGTCGGCGTCGGCGTCCTGAGCCCATTCGTCCAGGAGCTCGGCGAAGTACCCGACGTATCCGAGCGCGTCGATCCCCTGGTCCACGCGGGAGCCGACATGCACACCGTGGGGACCCGCCGCGGTCGGCCTCACCATCGCCAACGGCGACCTGAGGGTCTCGGCGTAATTCAGCCCGACCAGCTCGCGCCGCTCCTTCTCGAAATACGCCACGCGTACTTCAGTCAGCGGCTCGAGCGCCCCGACGAACCGTGACCGCGGCCTGCGCGCTCCCTGTGCCACGCCACGCTTCTTCCCGCGGTCGCGCGTCAGGAACACGACGATGCGATCCGCTTCGCCCAGCTTGTAGGTGCGAAGAACCAGGGCGTCGGCTGTGTACAGTGGCACGAACCTCACTATTCTACTGTCGTTCCCGCTTCCGCGTTCTCGCTTCTCGGTTCGTGTTCAGGTTCGCGGTTCAGTTCTCGGTTCTGAACCCCGAACCCCGAACCTCGAACCCCGAACCTCGAACCTCGAACCCCGAACCTTGAACCCCGAACCGAACATGAACACGAACAGAGAAGCGAGAACCAAGAAGCGGGAACTACAAAGGATCTAGCCTGCCTGCGTCAAATAGCTCATGAATAGCGTCGCAAGACCCAGGAACGCGAAGAACCCGAACACGTCGGTCAGCGTCGTGATGAATACCGATGACGCCAGCGCCGGGTCCACGTTCACGGCGCGGAGCCCGAGCGGCACGAGCGTGCCGGCGGTGGCGGCGACGAACATGTTGATGATCATCGCGGCGCACAGGACCAGCCCCAGCATGGGATTGCCGCGCGTCATCCACGCGACCGCGGCCGCCACTAGCCCAAGGGCCAGGCCGTTGCCCAAACCGACGGTCGCCTCCTTCATCAGCGCCTTGCGCGAGTTGCTCCAACTCAGCTCGCCAAGCGCGATGCCGCGAACGACCACGGTCAGCGTCTGCGTGGCGGCGTTGCCGCCCATGCCGGCCACGATCGGCATGAATACCGCCAGCGCGGTGATCTGGCTGATCGTCCCTTCGAACAGCGCCACCACCGACGCCGCCATGAAGGCGGTGGCCAGGTTCACTCCCAGCCAGGGCAGCCGCTTGCGCAACGACTCGGTTGCCGGCGTGAAGGCGCGTTCGTCGCCGGCCACGCCCGCCAGACGGTAGATGTCCTCGGTTGCCTCGTCCTTGATGACGTCGATCACGTCGTCCACCGTGATCACGCCCACGAGCTTGTTTTCTTCGTCGACCACCGGGATGGCCAGCAGGTTGTAGGAGGCAACCAGGCGCGCCACTTCTTCCTGGTCGGTGTCCACGCGGACACTGAGGAGATCCGCGGTCATGATCCGCTTCAGGGGCGTTTCGGGAGACACGAGCAGGAGGCGGCGGAGCGAGACGACCCCCACCAGGTGGCGACGTTCGTCGACGACGTAGAGGTAGAACACCATCTCCACGTCACGGGCGCTCTGCAGCTCGGTGATCGCCTCCCCGACCGTCATGTCTTCGTTGAGCGCGAACACATGCGGGTTCATGATGCGGCCGGCGGTCCGCTCGTCGTATTCGAGCAGGTTCTCGACGACGCCCGATTCCTTGGGGCGCATCAGGTCGAGCACCGCGGCCGACAGCTCTTCCGGCAGGTAGTCGATCAGCGCCGCCGCGTCGTCCGACGGGATTTCCTGCGCGAGCTTGGCAATCTCCTCGGCGGAGCGGGTGGCCAGCAGGGCGGCGCCCGCCTCGGGGCCGAGCTCCGACAGGGCCTCCATGGCGAGACGCCCGTTGCGCTCGGCGAGCAGGCTGAACGCGGCCTCCCGATCCTTGTCGGGCAGGTCGCTGAAGATCTGGGCGAGGTCGGCGGGGTGCTGCTTCTGAAGCAGGTTCAGGAGGTTGGCCGTCGCACCAATGCGCAGCAGTCGTTTGACCGAGTCAAGGACGAGATCGATTCTGCGCTGCGCCGCCATCGTAAACGTCCGTCATTCCCCGCCTCCGCCAAGGCTCCGGCGAGGCTCGCCGAAGCGCGTGCCCGCGCGAAGGCGGCCCAAACGGCTCAATGTAACACGCGCGCGCGGCTTCTCGATACCTGGCCTCGATACCTGGCCACCTCGATACCTGGCCATTGACAAGCCCTTGACGACGTGCCAGCGTCGTCCCGAGCGAGGCTGGGTGCACCTGGGGGTTGAGGTATGGACAGGTTCCAGGTGCCCGAGTCAGTCCGTGCGACACTCGGGGTCGAAGCATCGGAAGGGTTGACCGAAATGTTCGGCGGTTACCAGGAGATCGCCACGGAACGCTTCGAGCGGCGGCTCGAGCAGGAGATCGGCGGGTTGCGCCTCGAGATGCACCAGGGGTTCGCGGGCATGCGGACCGAGATGGCGCAGCTCGAAACGCGGCTCATCAAGTGGTCGTTCGCCTTCTGGATAGGCGGCGTCGCGGTGCAATCTGCTCTCATCACCGGGTTGATCTCGTACCTGAATCGTTGATCCCCACGTGCAGGCCGACCTGAAGGTCGGCCTCTACGAACGCCGCTGAATGCCCATTTCGTCGAGCAGCCGGTCGTCGTCGCGCCACTCGGACTTCACTTTCACGTGAAGGTCCAGGTAGACCCGAGTGTCGAACCGCTTCTCGATTTCCTGCCGGGCGGCGGTGCCGATTTTCTTGATCATCGTCCCCCCCTTTCCCACGACGATTGGCTTCTGCGACTCGCGTTCGACGAGGATGGTGCAATAGAGCTTGAGCAGCTTGTCTTCACCCGGTTCCTCGAACCGGTCCACCATCACGGCGGTCGAGTGCGGCAGCTCGTCGTGCGTCAGCTGCAGGACCTGCTCCCGCACGATCTCGGACACGAAGAAGCGCTCCGGCTGGTCGGTCAGGTAGTCGGGCGGATAGAGTGGTTCGCCTTCGGGGACGTACTGCAGGAACAGCTTCTCGAGCACGTCGACGTTGGTCCCGTCAACCGCTGAAATCGGGACGATCTCGACGAAGGGGTGCTCGCGCCTGTACTGGTCGATGATCGGCAGCAGCCGGTGCTTGGCAATCAGGTCGACCTTGTTGAGGACGAGAATGGCCGGTGACGTGACCTCTTTCATCACGTTCAGCATGTAGCGATCGCCCGGTCCAGGCTTCACCGAGACATCGACGAGAAGAGCGACCACATCCACCTCCCGCATTGCCTCCAGTGCCACGTCCACCATGCGCACGTTCATGCGGTGCGTCGGCTTGTGCACGCCCGGCGTGTCCACGAAGACGACCTGTCCCCCGTCATAGTTTTTCACGCCGACGATACGCGTTCTCGTGGTCTGCGGCTTGTCCGAGACGATGGCGACCTTCTGTCCGACAATGC
>DATDHP010000480.1:0-5635 GCA_036521515.1 Vicinamibacterales bacterium | reverse complement strand
AGGCGAGGTGCTGATCCAGGAAGTCGCGGTTGCCCCACTCCGTTGACAGCGTGAACTGGTTCGGGTTCTCGCAGTCCGTCATGAGCCTGCACCCCAGGCACCCGGCTGACCAGCGGAGCGTCTGCACGATGTGATTCACGGCGCTGACGAACTCGGCGCGCTTGTCGGGCCGCACCTCGAAGGAGAGGGAGGCGATCAACACGGCCCGAAGGAAATTCAAGTTCGGGACCACGATCGGTTTGGCGTGGTTTTCGTCTTCTGCCGTCTTTTGGCCGCAGGGGGCATGCGCACGGTCGCGAGATGTCGTGGTTCACGACGTCCGCTGGACGTCACGCTTTTCCGGGTTTGTCGAACGCGCAGACGTCAGCTGCGAAAGCGGAATCTGTCGATGCCGTGTTTCCGGAGCAGCTTCCCGAACGAGCGCCGCTCCTTGCCGGCCATGCGCGCGGCGACCGTCACGTTGCCGTGCGCCGCGGCGAGCGCCTGCGACAGATAGGCGCTCTCGAACTCGGCCAGCGCACGCGCCTTGGCGGCCCGATAGTCCGTAGGCGCGCCCCCACGTCGGTCGCTGCTCCGGTCGCTGCACGCCATCGGATGACAGCCGGCTCTGATCTCGTCCCCGTCGGCGAGCAGGACCTCCCGATGAATCCAGTTCTCGAGCTCGCGGACGTTTCCCGGCCACTGATGTTGCCGAAGCCACTCGGACGCATCAGGGTGCAACCGTTTGGGCGGCAGGCCGTACTTCCGGCAGAAGAGACGAAGAAAGTGGTCGACCAGCAGCTCGATGTCGTCGAGTCGGCTGCGCAGGGGCGGTATCGTCAGCTCCAGGATGTTGAGGCGGTACAGGAGATCTTGACGGAAGTGACCCGCGGCGACGATGTCCTGCAAGGGTTGGTTGCTGGCGGCTATGACGCGCACGTCGGCGGCGCGCTCCGTTGACGTGCCCACGGGGCGGTATCGGAGATCCTGCAGGAACCGTAGCAGCGTGACCTGGGCTCTTGGCGAAAGCGTATTTATCTCGTCGAGGAACAGCGTCCCGTGTCGCGCCTGCGCGATGACGCCGTCGCGTGCGTGCTTGGCATCGGTAAAGGCCCCGGCGCCGTGGCCGAAGAGCTCGGTTTCGATCAGACCATCTGGAATGGCGCCGCAATTGATGGGGACGAAGGGACCGGCCCACCGGGGGCTTCGAGACCAGATGGCGCGCGCTACCAGTTCCTTGCCCGACCCGGTCTCTCCCTGAATCAGAACCGGGGCATCGCTCTGCGCGATCTTCTCGACCTGGCGCATCACGGCGCGCACGCCTTCCGAGGTGCCAATCGGCAGAGGAGTGGCCATCGGCGCGCGCCTCTGGTGACGCTCTTCGGGACGCCAGCTCAGCAAATGAGGATCCTTCCCCACAATGTCTTCGCGAGAACGCCGCTCCTCCGATGCCGGGATGTCAGCGTTGCAGCCCGTCTATACGGCGCGCCCGCCATCGCCGTCGAACCAATAAGGTGGTGAGAGGCGATGCGGCGCGCCCATAAAACCCGACCTTGCTCCCATGTCCTTGGACCGGGAGCCTTGGTGCCACGGCCGGTCGCGGGGGGAAGGGAAAGGTAGCGACCGTGCAAGCAATACGATCGAGAAACACAGACGGCTTCGACCGTGAAGCTCGACTCAGCCGCACCACGGCACCACACAGGTGCGTTATCAGGAGATCCGCAAGATGGATCAGTAAGGGGCCACTGAACGACTCGACGCCACGGCTCGGGCGCTCAGCGATTAGCGAGCGAGGGCCAATTCGTTAGTACGATCACGGGCGGCGGCGATTCGACTGGAACCGCAACGTTCTGGTCCGGACCCTTATCGCCGAGGCGGCCGGTCGGGCGGCTCGCGCCATCCAACCCGGCAAGCTGGCTCAGGTAGCCGGACTGCGGCGGCACAGGGCGATACACCAGCAGACCGGTCGCGGAGACGTCATACGCGGACAGGCCGGGCGCCGAGTTCTCCACGTCTTCCGCGATCCGCACGGCGTCGCCGGTCAGTTCCAGACGCCCGGCATCAAAGCCCTGCGCCATCAGCGCGCGATCGCTGCTATCGAGATAGAAGAGGTGACCGGCCGCATACGTCGCACGAACCGGCCCGTTGACGGTGATTCGTTGCGGCGTGACGACGGTGACCAACGCCGGCAGGATACGCCTGGGTTGGTCAGCGTCGAGTCGACCAATGTAGACGCCGGGCTCGCTCACCCCGAGCTGCATGTACAGATAGTGGCGGCCGTCGGGAAAAAAGTGCGGGAACGCCTGAATCGCTCCTCCGTCCTTCTCGAATCGCGTAACTGGAGTGGGAACACCACCCGACGCAGAGACGCGCCTCAGCCCTGTCGGCGACGGGCGCGTGGTCGCGGTTGACTGATCGGCGAACAGAATGACGCCGTTCGCATTCCAGGTGCCGCCGCCGCCGGTGCCAGTGTCACTGAGAACTCGCACCGTCCCCGTCCCGAGGTCGACAATCTTGAGCTTGCGATCCGCGAAGAAGCCGACCGATCCTCCATCCGGCGACCAGAACGGGTAGAGCGCCCCATCCGCGCGCTCGATCCGCTGCGCGGTCAACGCTTCGAGCGGGCGGATCCACAGCGAACGCAGGCCCGCGGCGTCCGTCGCCGTAAACGCCAGTCGTCGCCCGTCAGGTGAGATCGCAAAGAGCCCTTCGTAGGAGGTGCCCAGCGGGGGCGAAATTTCAAAGCGATAGGGGAGCGGGGTGCCCGGCTGTTCACGCTGTACCAGGAAGTACACGAGCGCAACCATGGCGACAACCGCGACTGCTGCCGCAGCCAGCGGGGCGATCGCGCCGTGGCGCGCCGATCGAAATGCAGGCTGCGGATCAACGTCTGTGCGGGACGCGTCGATCCGCAGCAGCAGCCGGGCGAGATCGGCGGCGCTCTGCCAGCGTTCCTCGGCCACTTTGGCGAGACATTGCGCCACCGCCCACTCGAGCGCAGCCGGGACGTCTGGCCGATCGGTCCTGAGCGGCTGCGGAGTGTGCTCGAGCACTGCGGCCACGACGCCCGCGCAACTGTCCGCATCGAAGGCTTTTCGGCCCGTGATCATCTCGTAGAGGATTGCGCCGACCGCGAAGATGTCAGTTCGCCCGTCGACTGGTCTCCCCTGGAGCTGCTCGGGCGACATGTACTGCAGCGTGCCGAGAATCGTCCCCGCGGCCGTCGATTCCACGTCATGTCCGCCGTCGATGAGCCCGGGCGGCGGGCGCAACGCTGCGAGGCCAAAGTCGAGCAGCTTCACGCCGTGTGCGGTGAGCATGACGTTGGCCGGCTTGAGGTCGCGGTGCACGATACCATGGCGATGCGCGGCGGCGAGGGCCTCGGCCATCTGGGCGCCGTACTGAAGCGCCTCACTCATCGGCAGCGCACCGCGCTGGAGGCGGGCGGCGAGGGTCTCGCCCTCTGTGAACTCCATGACCAGGAATTCGACGCCATCGTGCGAGCCGACGTCGTGCAACGTGCAGATGTGGGGATGATTCAGCGTAGAGGTTGCCTGGGCCTCGCGCTCGAATCGCTTGCGGCCCTCGTGACTCGCCGCCACATTCGCCGTCAGGCGTTTGAGGGCGACGGTGCGATTCAGCCGGGTGTCCCGCGCACCGTAGACCTCGCCCATGCCGCCGACGCCGATGAGCGAGAGGATCTCGTACGGACCGAGGCGAGTGCCAGGTGCGAGCCTGGCCGATCTGGCCTCGGCAGCGAACGCCTGCAGCGCGTCATCCAGAATCGCGGGATCGAGCGTCCCCGGAAACCGACCAGAGCGGTCATCCGCTTCGAGGTAGGGCCTGACGTCCTCAACGCGGACACCTTCGGCGCGGCACGCCTCTTCCAGCGCGTCGGACCGTGCGCGCACATCAAGGTCGCTTACGCGATCGAGTACGGCGCCAATGCGTTGCCAGGCGTCCGCGTCGAGCCGGCCTCGATCGCCTCGTTCTGAGGCCATGATGAAAAGCCTACGCCTGCTGCAGGCGCCCGCGCCGCTTCACGCCGCTCAATGCAGGGCGTGGTACAGGAACGCACGCGCCTTCTGCCAATCGCGTTTCACGGTTCGTTCCGAGACGTCCAGTGCGACTGCGATTTCATCCAGCTCGAGCCCGGCAAAGAAACGCATTTCCACGACGCGCGCCTGCCGGGTGTCGAGCATCTCGAGCTGCGCCAGCGCCTCGTCAATCGCGATCACATCGATGGGTCCGAACGCCGAGGTGTTCGTTCGATTGCCGATCCCCGAATCGAGTGGCAGCGGCACTCCCCCGTCGCGTTTGCGGGCCTGACGACGCCGGACGTAGTCGACGATGACATCGCGCATGGCGCGCGCAGCCAGGGCAAGAAAATGGTGGCGATCGAGCACGTCCTGCGACGAGCGCTCCGCGAACCGCGCATAGACTTCGTGCACAACCACGGTCGGTGCCAGCGTCCTCCCCGGACGGAGCCGGGCGAGCTGACGGCGTGCGAGAAAACGGAGGTCGTCGTACACGAGCGCGAACAATCCGTCCATGGCGCTGGCGTCGCCGCAGCGCCAGGCGGTGAGCAGTTCGTCGACACGCGGGGATTTCTCGGGCACAGCCATTTCCGCCGCAGGCGGGGTCACGCCTTGCGCCGCGGGCAGATCTGACCGAGGTGCTGTATCCATGTGCTATCGCCTCAACCGCTCCCTGCCTGGTTGTCGCGCCAGCATGACGAACGTGCCGCTCGAAGTGGGACAGTATGGTTGAGCACGCGGCGTGCCACGCCGGATTCCATGCTCCGCCGCCCGCTGGCGCCGTGGCCAGCTGCCTTTGCGCGCGAAAGCGCGCGTCGGCGAGCCTCGGCGAAGCCTACAGCGGAGGCGGGATGATGCGCAACGCGACGCCACTTGTAAGACTTGCACATCCTCAGGGAATCATACGCGGGGCGGCGCTGAAGTGTGCAAGCAACGCGGCTGTTCGGATTTGAAGCCACGTTGGCGCGTTTCTCGCGTGCGGTGATCGCCGCGTTCACGCTTCCGTCACGCCGTTGCGCAGTTTTCGATTGCAACCATCGACGCCGGGTCCGCAGTGCGACTAAACTGAGGTCCAGCACCTTCTAGGCATTCGTCCGCGCGACCGGAACTGGGGCTGGGCGTCCGACCGGATGCCGGTGGCGTCCTCCATCTCAGGTGGATCCCACAAGAAGTTTCCATCTCAGGTGGATCCCACAAGACGTTTCGGTTAAGATGGGGTGCCGAGGTATTAATGGCGCATTGAGACTGCTTAAGTCAGTTTGTGGCGCTTGTCGGCTGGGATAAAACCCGAAGCTCTACAGGTGGTTTGTCTCAAGTTTCGGGAGATATCTATGTTTTCGTTTCTCCGGCGGCACACGATGAACCTCGCCTATCTGAAGTCCGGCCTCGAACGCCGCGCGACGGTTTCCGTCTGGGGGGTGCTCGCCGTGATCGCCGCGGTGATCACGCTGCCGCTGCTCGTCGCGTTCGGTGCGGCGTGGAACGCCAACAACGAGGTGCAGGGGCTGTATGCCCGGCATCGCGCCCTCGAAATCGAAACGGCAAACTATCGCGCCGCCATCGAAGCCCTTATCGAACAGATACGGCCTCAGCCGTTGACTGTTCCTGACAGCGGCGCA
>DATDHP010000479.1:0-3712 GCA_036521515.1 Vicinamibacterales bacterium | reverse complement strand
GGTGTTGACATTGTCAACATTCCGCCCTATCTTAATGTTGACAACGACAACATTGAGAGGGAGGACACAATGCGCCGCTTGAAAACACGCCCGGGTTCCCTGGTCGGCCGTCTGTGGGGGACCGACGCCCCGCTGACCGCCGTCGGCCTGCTCATGCTCGGCCTCCTGGGCGTGGCGCTCGTCGGGATCTGGGCCGATCCGCGCACCATCACGGGCGTCCCGGCATGGCTGAAGCCGGCGAAGTTCGCCGCCTCGATTGCCATCTACACCTTGACCCTCGCGTGGGTGTTTACCTACCTGCCGGCCTGGACGCGAACGCGCCGCATTGTCAGCCGGACGACTGCCGTGGTGCTGGTGCTGGAGTGGGCGATCATCGCCGCGCAGGCGTGGCGCGGAACGACGAGCCACTTCAATTACGGGACGGCGCTCGACGCGACGCTGTTTACCATCATGGGTGCGGCCATCGTGCTGCAGACCTGCGTGGCGATCGCGGTCGCCATCGCGTCATGGCGCCAGGTGTTCGATGACCCCGCGATCGGGTGGGCGCTGCGCCTGGGCATGACCATCACGCTCATCGGCGCCTTCTCGGGCGGGTTGATGATCCGGCCGACCACGACGCAGCTCGAAGAGGCGCGCGCCGGACAGCGCATGGCCATCATCGGGGCGCACACGGTCGGCGCGCCCGACGGCGGCCCCGGTGTGCCGGGCACCGGCTGGAGCGTGGAGCACGGTGATCTGCGTGTCGCGCACTTTCTGGGCCTGCATGCCCTGCAATCGCTTGCGCTGCTCGCGCTACTGCTCCGACGCTGGCGCCGGGCCGATCGCGTCAGCGGACGCCTGATGGTCGTCGGCGGCTCGAGCTATGCGCTGCTCTTCGCGCTGTTCCTGTGGCAGGCGCTCCGCGGACAGTCCGTCCTGCACCCTGATGTGACGACGGCCGGAGCGCTGTTGCTCTGGGCTACAGCAACTGCAGGGGCTGCCTGGATTGCCGCGGCCCGTCCACGCAGCGCCGGCGCGTACGCTATGACAAGTTGAGGAGCAGCATGTCACCCGATCAACTCTTCTCGATCCTGAATCTTGTCGCGCTGACGTCATGGGTGCTGCTCGCGCTCTTCCCGGGACGGCGCATCGTGACCGACGTCATGGCCGGAACCGCCGTTCCCGCCGCGCTGGCGGCGATCTATACGGTGATCATCGCGTTCGCCTGGAGCAGCAGCTCCGGCGGATTCTCGTCGCTGTCAGCGGTGGCCGCGCTGTTCGGCAACCAGTGGTTGCTGCTTGCCGGATGGACGCACTATCTGGCGTTCGACCTGTTGATCGGCGGCTGGGAGGTGCGGGACGCGCGTGAACGCGGCGTGCCGCACCTGTTCGTGCTGCCATGCCTCGTGGTGACCTTTCTCTTCGGCCCTGCGGGATGGCTGCTGTATCGCGGCCTGCGAGCGACGTACGCGTCGAATCGAGGCGCTGTTCTCGCTCGTCCGTGACCCGGGCGCAGGTGGGTTGATTTTCGCGCTGCGCACCGTCAGAATCAGCTCGGCACTCGCCTACCGTGCCGAGGTGCAACATGACCATCTCACGACGCGACGCTATCCGCATTTCGGGATCGACCCTGGCTGGGCTGTCCGTTGGCGCGCTGACGCCGGAGCAGCTGCGGGCCCAGGCGGCGGAGCCGCAGGCACCGTGGCCGGATCGGCTCGTCGAACGGCCGCTCCGTGAGGGCTTCCCGGCGCCCTTGCCGCTCAATCCCGATGGATCCGCTCCGGAACACCCTGCGAGCGCGGCAGGACCCATCACCGATCCGTTGATGTGGCGCACGCCGAACCGGCAGGCTCCGGACATCGAGTTCGACTACCGGAAAATGGCAATCAAGATCGACACGCGTGGGCTGGGGAAACTGGCCGGCACGCTGCGTTTCGAGGACCTGGAGAAGCTGCCGCGCGTGTCCGGCACCTTCCTCATGCAGTGCGGCGCGCCCAACCCGCGCGGCATCGTGAAATGGACCGGCGTTCGCTTCAGTGATTTCGCGGACATGCTCGGCCTGGTCCCGGGAGTGCACTACTGCCGGCTCGTCGCGTCGGACCGCTTCTATGCCGACGAGGCCATGGCCACACTGCGCCACCCGCAGGTCATGCTGGTCTGGCTGATGAACGACCAGCCAATCCCGCCGAGGCACGGCGCGCCTCTGCGGCTGATCGTTCCCTTCCGCTACGGGAACCGGAGTGTCAAGGCCATCACCGAGATGGTGTTCGCCACGCCCGGCCTTCCGATGCCGCCGCTGGCCGCGTGACGCGTTGAGATCGATCCAGGGCCAGACCTGAAGGTCGGCCTCTGCGGGCGCTTTTTCGGACGCGGTTTTCGTAGCGCCCGACCTTCAGGTCGGCCTACGAGGCCTTGCCGCGTCCGATTATGGCTACGCAGGCAGCCGCCAGCGACGCGATGAGGGCGGGCACCATCGCAGCCCAGAACACCTGTCGGATCGCCGTTCCCTGCGCCAGCAGTTGTCCGCCGACCACGGGGCCGACGATCGATCCAATCCTGCCGATTCCGAGGGCCCAGCCGACACCGGTCGCGCGCATCCGCGTCGGATAGAACTCCGAGCTCAGCGCGTGCGACGCATTCTGTCCACCGATGATGGCCACGCCCGCGCAGGCGATCGTCACGGCGAGCAGCGACACGGATGCGCCGGCCGCGCCGATGAAGTAAATGCACAGTGCGGCCCACAGATAGCACACCGCCAGCACGCCGAAGGAAAAATGTCGATCGAGCAGGCGGCCGAGTCCGAGGGCGCCGGCGATCCCACCGATCTGGAACAGTGACGTCAGCCGGATGGCCGTGCCAACCGGGATGCCGGCGTCGCTGATGATGGTCGGCAGCCAGCTGTTCAGGAAGTACAGGTTCAACAGATTCATGAAGTACACGGTCCAGATGAGCACCGTGGAAGTGGCTCGCCCTTCGGTGAAGAGCTGCTTCACGAGAAACGCTCCGCCCGACTGGTGCTCGTCGACGCCAGCCGAGAGCTCCGCGGGGATCGTCGTTCCGGGTGAAACCCTCGCGAGGTATTGCCTGACCCGCTGCTCCTCGCCGCCCTTCACCATGAGAAAGCGGATGGAATCCGGCAGCAGGAAGAGCGCGGCGATCGCAATCGCGATCGGCACCACGCCCCCGACAACGAACACTGACTCCCACCCGAATCGCGGGATGATTGCCGCCGCAACCAACCCTCCCACGGCCGCGCCGAGGGAGAACCCGCAGATCATCGCCGTCACGGCCCCCGCCCGGCGCCGCCGCGGCATGTACTCGGACGTCAACGCGATGGCGTTCGGCATGGCCCCGCCCATGCCGAGCCCCGTCAGGACACGGTACGTCATCAGAGCCTCGACCGATTGCGCGGTCGCGGTGAGAAGCGACCCGACGCCGAAAATCAGCACCGCGGCCACGAGGATCGGCTTGCGGCCCACCCGGTCGGCGACGGGACCACTCACCAGCGCGCCGACCATCATCCCGACGAGGCCGCTCGAGATCACCGGGCCGAGGACGCTGCGCGGAATCTGCAGCGCCGCCGTCAGCGCGGGGGCGACGAAGCCCATCGCCTGGACATCGAACCCGTCGACGAACACGATCAGCGCGCACATGCCCGCAACCAGCCATTGGAAGCGGCTGACCGGGCTCTCGTCGATGAATTTGCGGACATCGAGGACGGTGGACGGCACGA
>DATDHP010000478.1:0-3462 GCA_036521515.1 Vicinamibacterales bacterium | reverse complement strand
GAAGCCGCGCGGCAGGTCCTCGCGCAGGCCGCCGATGCGGATATAGCTCGGGAAAAACCGGAATCCGGCAATCAGCTCGTTGATGTTCATCAACAGCTCGCGCTCGCGGATCGCGTAGAAGAGCATCGACACCGCGCCGATTTCCAGCGCGTGCGTGCCGAGCCAGATGAGGTGGCTGGCGAGCCGCTGCAGCTCGGCGATGAGCACACGGATGTCCTTCACGCGCTGCGGCATCTCGAGGCCGAGCAGCCTCTCGACGCTCAGCGCGAACGCCAGGCTGTTGGATTGCGCGCCCAGATAGTCCATCCGCTCGACGAGCGGGATGACCTGCTGCCACTTCTTCTGCTCAGCGGTCTTCTCGATACCTGTGTGGAGATACCCGATCGTCGTTCTCGCCGACTGGATCGTCTCGCCATCGAGCTCGAGGATGATGCGGAGCACGCCGTGCGTACTGGGGTGCTGCGGCCCCATGTTCACGGTCATCGTTTCTGTGCGGAGCTCTGCCATCGACCGTCAGTCCCTTTAGTGCTTGACGCCGCGGCCGCCGCGGTCGCGCACGAGGTTGGCCTTGAACTCTTCCTCCGAAATCTCCATCGGCTGGTAGGTCTGCGCAGCCTTCCGGATCTGGACGGGGTAATCCTTGCGGCCCGGGTGCCCTTCCCAGTCCTCGGGCATCAACAGGCGGCGCAGATCGGGATGTCCGTCGAAGACGATCCCGAACATGTCCCACACCTCGCGCTCGGGCCAGCCGGCCCCGGGCCACACGCCCTGGACCGTCGGCACGGTGCCGCCGTCGGGCACGCGCACCTTCAGGCGCACGCGCTGGCGATTGGGGACCGAGAGCAGGTGATACACGACCTCGAATCTCGGCTCGCGCGGAAAGTAGTCGGCGGCGGTAATCTCGATGATGGCATTGAACCGCAGCGTGGGCGTCTCGGCAAGCGCCCGGCACGTGCTCACGAGGCGGTCGGCCGGCACGTAGACGGTGGCGAAGTCGACGCTCCTCCCCACCACGTACGCGGCGCCGGGCACGAGCGGGGTCAGCGCGGCGATGACGTCAGCAGCGTCCATTCTTCAAATCAATGCACAATGCACAATGCCCAAGGCCCAATGTCAACGACACAGCAGTCTTGTCATGGAGCATTGGGCATTGGGCCTTGGGCATTATCGAAGTTCAGGCGCGTGAGCGCGCGATCTTCTGCTGCAGCTGGACGATGCCGTAGATGAGGGACTCGGGGCGTGGCGGGCAGCCGGGAACGAAGACATCAACCGGCACCACCTGGTCCACGCCCTGGACGATCGCGTAGTTGTCGAACACGCCGCCGACCGAGGCGCAGGCGCCCATCGAGATCACCCACTTCGGCTCCGGCATCTGGTCGTACACGCGGCGCATCGCCGGCGCCATCTTCCGCGACAGCCGTCCGGCGACGATCATCAGGTCCGACTGCCGCGGCGAGCCGCGGAAGACCTCGGCGCCGAAGCGCGCGATGTCGTAGCGGCTGGCCGCCATGGCCATCATCTCGATGGCGCAGCAGGCCAGCCCGAACTGGGCCGGCCAGATGGCGGACCGGCGCGCCCACTGCACGACCTTTTCGACCGTCGTGGTGAGGAGCGGGAGGTCGGGATCGAGTCCGTGTTCGTGGCTGTGGGAAGTACTCATAAGACCTATGCCGCCTTGCGGGAGGCAGACCGGCGGACCCGCGGCGACACCGTGCCCCAGTCCAGCACGCCTTTGCGCCAGACGTAGATGTACCCCACGAGCAGAATGCCGACGAACGTGACTATCTGGACGAAACCTGCCCACCCGAGGTCGCGGATCGCAATCGCCCAGGGGTAGAGGAAGGCGACCTCGATGTCGAAGAGCAGGAAGATCATCGCGACGAGGTAGAACTTCACGGACTGCCGCTCGCGGGCGTCCCCGACCGCCGGCATGCCGCACTCGTAGGGTGCCAGCTTTTCGGGTGTGGGGTTCTTGGGGCCGAGGAGCAGGGACAGGCCGATCATGACCCCGGCGAACCCGACGCCCAGGACGATCATGATCACGACGCCGAGCCAGCCGTCCATCGCGCGCCTCTATTCGTATCGGACCAGGTGGAAGCTCTTCGCGCGCGACGGACCCGCCTGTCGTGCTTGTGAAGACTTTCCCAAACCTGCTCATGCTATAGAACGCAGGTGCAAAGGTCAATTTCCTCATGAGGCTGGCCTGGTTCCGGGCGACGCCCCCCGACGCCTGTGCGCTCCTGGACGAGGGCGCGACGCTCATCGCGGCCATGCGCCGCATCCACCACATCGAGATCGTGACTGAAGCGGATGCGCACGACTTCGTGTGGAAGCACGATCGTGAACCCTACGACCTCTGTGTCTACGAAATCGGGACGACACCCGCACGCGAATTCCCGTGGCCCTATGTGCTCCACTACCCGGGCGTGCTCATCCTGCGCAGCATGACGCTCGCCGATGCCCGCGGATGGGGTAGGTCGCGTGCGATCGTCGCGGCCGACGCCGCGGTCGCGCAGTCGCTCCAGGCGGACTGGCCCGAAGCGCGGATACGGGTCGTCCCGTCAGTCCCGTTGGGGTCAGACCCCGGCAGCCGGCAGTGGACAGTGGGCGGTGGACCGGACTTGAAGCCTCACGCGACCTTGACGCATGCCGCCTCTGCCGACTGCCCGCTGCCGACTTCCGACTATCAGGGCCTGACCCCAGCTCGACTCGCGATTCTCGGTGAGGGGCGGCGGGATGTCGTCGAACGGGCGGTGGCTCGCGCCTCGCAACGTGGCGCCTCCTTGATATTGCTCGCCGAAGCCACTCCCTCGGAGATGCTCGGGCAAGCGGACATCGTGGTCGCCATGGAATGGCCGCCGGCTGCGGGTCCGCCTGCCGCAGCCCGGCCTGCGATGGCAGCCGGGCTTCCCGTCATCGTCCTGGAGGTCGAAGCCACCGCCGCCTGGCCGGCACTCGACCCGCAGACGTGGCTCCCGCGCGGCTTCTCGACGGAGGCGCCGATCGCCGTTTCAATTGATCCTCGAGACGAAGAGCACTCCCTCATGCTGGCGATCGCCCGACTGGCCGCCGATGCCGGTCTCCGAGGCGCACTCGGCGCCGCCGGACAGACCTGGTGGCGCGCGCACGCACGGGTCGATCATTCGAGTGCCGCGCTTGAACAGATTCTCCACGAGGCCGCAAGGCTGGGACCGGCGGCCGCCGTGCCGGTGCTGGACGGCAGCGAGAGCGCCCGAAAGGTCCTCGCCGAGTTCGGCGTCAACGTGGATTTCTTGTAGGCTTCGGGCTTCGGGCTACGGCCTTCGGTCCGGGCCGGAGCCAGGAGCCTGGAGCCCGGAGCCCTCCCAGGCATACCCCGGCTCGGTCGTCAGCCGTGTGTCCTCGACCGGAATTCCCATCGAAAAATGATAGAGGCTCTGCCACTCGTGGCCCGTGAGGCCGAGCACGTCGTGCACCGGGTCG
>DATDHP010000477.1:0-9673 GCA_036521515.1 Vicinamibacterales bacterium | reverse complement strand
TGTAGTTTTGTCGCGGCCGGCCGCCGGCCCGAAGGAGCATACTTCTCATGCGGGCGCGCGTGTTCGTGACCCTGAAGCCATCGGTGTTCGATCCCCAGGGCACCACCGTGACCGAGGCGCTGCATACCCTCGGCTACAGCTCGGTCAAGAACGTGCGGCAGGGCAAGTACTTCGAGCTCGACATCGACGCAGACAGCGAGGACGAGGCGCGGCGCCTCGTCGCCGAGGCCGCCGACAAGCTTCTCTCGAACCCCGTCATCGAAACGTATCGGATCGAGATATGACATTCGCCGTCGTCGTGTTTCCCGGTTCCAACTGCGATCATGATGCGCACTACGCCGCGGAGGGCATCTTCGGCCAGCACGCCGAGCTCGTGTGGCACAAGGAGACGAGCCTCGGCGGCGCCGACGTCGTCATCCTGCCGGGCGGATTCGCGCATGGCGACTACCTGCGCACCGGCGCCATCGCGCGCTTCTCGCCGATCATGCACGAGGTGAAGAAGTTCGCCGCGGCCGGCGGGCCCGTCCTCGGCATCTGCAACGGCTTCCAGGTGCTGCTCGAGGCCGGATTGCTGCCCGGGGCGATGCTGCGCAACCGCAGCGTCAAGTTCCAGTGCGAGCACGTGCAGGTCCGGGTCGAGCAGATCGACACACCGTTCACGCGTGCCGCGGCGCACGGGCAGATCCTGCGCATGCCCATCGCGCACGGCGAGGGCAACTACTACGCCGAGCCCGCGGTCATCGAGCGCCTGGAGAAGAATCGCCAGGTCATCTTCCGCTACATCGACAATCCCAACGGGTCGGTCAACAACATTGCCGGCCTGTGCAACGAGGGGCGCAACGTCGTCGGCCTGATGCCGCACCCGGAGCGGGCCTGCGAGCTCGCCCTGGGCAGCGCTGACGGCCTCGTGATGTTCGAATCGGCGCTGAAGGCTGTGGCCGACGGAGCGTTCGCGACAGCGCGATGACCACCCTCACTACCGATGAGCTGATCGAACAGCACGGCCTCACCCGCGAGGAATACGAGCGCATCCTGGAAACGCTGGGCCGCGAGCCGACGCTCACCGAGCTCGGCATCTATGCGGTGATGTGGTCGGAGCACTGCTCGTACAAGAGCTCGCGTGTTCATCTGAAGACGCTTCCGACGAGCGGGAAACGAGTTCTGCAGGGGCCGGGCGAGAATGCCGGCGCGCTCGACATCGGCGACGGACTCGCCGCCGTGTTCAAGATCGAATCGCACAACCATCCGTCGTTCATCGAGCCGTACCAGGGCGCCGCCACTGGCGTCGGCGGGATCATCCGCGACATCTTCACCATGGGTGCGCGCCCGATCGCGCTCCTGAACTCGCTCCGCTTTGGATCGCTCGAGAATCCGCTGGTCCGGCGCACATGTGCCGGCGTTGTCGCTGGCATCGCCGGATACGGCAACAGCATCGGCATTCCGACCGTTGGCGGCGAGATCGCGTTTGACGAGAGCTACACGGGTAATCCGCTCGTCAACGTGTTCTGTCTCGGCATCGCACGCGCGGACGAGATCATCAAGGCGGTCGCCTCGGGTGTGGGGAACCCTGTGTACTACGTCGGGGCCAAGACAGGTCGCGACGGCATTCACGGCGCGACGATGGCTTCGGCGGAGTTCGACGACAAGTCGGCCGAGAAGCGGCCGGCCGTGCAGGTCGGCGATCCCTTCATGGAGAAGCTTCTCCTCGAAGCCTGCCTCGAGGTGATGAAGGCCGACATGCTCGTCGGCATTCAGGACATGGGCGCGGCCGGGCTCACGTCGTCCTCGACGGAAATGGGCGCGCGCGGCGGGGCGGGCGTCGAGATCGATGTGTCGCGCGTGCCGCAGCGCGAGACGGGGATGACACCATACGAGATCATGCTCTCCGAGTCCCAGGAGCGCATGCTCATGGTCGTCAAGAAGGGGCGCGAAGCCGAGGTGGAGCGCATCTTCGAAAAGTGGGATCTGCACGCCGTGCGGATCGGTGAGGTCACGACCGACGGATGCCTGCGTGTGAAGAACGGGGCGGACGTCGTGGCGGACATCCCGAACAAGTCGCTGACCGACGAGGCGCCGAAGTATCGCCGGCCAATGGCGGAGCCCGCGTACATCAAGGAGGCACAGCAGCTCCCGCTGGCGGCGCTGCGAACACCCCCACCCGCGCACGAGGTGTTCCGGCGCCTGCTGGCATCACCCGAGATCGCAAGCAAGCGGTGGGTCTACCGCCAGTACGATCACATGGTGCGTACGAACACGCTCGTGGTGCCCGGGATGGGCGCCGGCGTGGTGCGCATCAAGGGCACGTCGCGGGCGCTGGCATTGTCCGTCGATGGCAACGCGCGGTTCGTGTATCTCGATCCGTTTGCCGGCGCGCAGCTGGCCGTGGCGGAGGCGGCACGCAATGTTGCCTGTGCGGGCGGCCTGCCAATCGGCGCCACCAACTGCCTGAACTTCGGAAATCCGGAGCGGCCGGAGATCATGTGGCAATTCGCGCGCGCCGTCCAGGGCATGGGCGCCGCGTGCCGCGCGCTCGACGTTCCGATCACAGGCGGCAACGTGAGCCTGTATAACGAGACTGACGGCCGCGCGGTGCTGCCGACGCCGACGCTCGGCGTCGTGGGGCTTGTCGAGGATGCAAGTAAAGTCGTGCGTCGCGCCTTCCGGGCGGCTGGCGACGTCATCATGCTGCTCGGCGAGAGTCGCGAGGAGCTCGGCGGCAGCGAGTACCTGAAAGTGATGCACGGGCTGATCCGCGGCATGCCGCCCGCGCTCGATCTGAGGCGCGAGGCTGCGTTGCAGCGCCTGCTGGTGGCCGGCGCGGCGAGCGGGCTGATGCGATCGGCACACGACTGCGCGGAAGGCGGGCTGGCCGTGACGCTCGCGGAGTCGTCGTTCGACACGCGGCTGGGTGCGGAGATCGACGTCGCGGCTGTCGCGGCCGGCGCGCCGTCTTTCGGTGACGTCGCGTCGTTGTTCGGAGAGTCGGCGTCAAGAGCCATCGTGTCCGTGACACCGGACCGTGTGGATGAGCTGCTGTCAGCGGCCCAGTCGGAAAATATACCGGCAACAGTTCTCGGCCGCGTCGGCGGGGATCGCCTTCGCATCTCGATACAGGGACGTTGCGTCATCGACGAGCCGCTCGTCGAAGCCGAGCGGATCTGGGCGAACGCGATCGGTCGATATTTCGAACCGCCGGCGGCCTGAAGCCGTACACTGAAGGGGTCGATGTTCGACAAATTCAACGATGAGTGCGGCGTGTTCGGGATCTTCGGACACCCCGAGGCGTCGAACCTCACATACCTCGGGTTGTACGCGTTGCAGCACCGCGGGCAGGAGAGCGCCGGCATCGCTGCGTCCGACGGCACCATGATTCGCCACTCCAAGGCGATGGGGTACGTCAACGATGCATTCGATGCGGAGGCGCTCGCGACGCTGCCTGGTCACCTGGCGGTCGGCCACGTGCGCTACTCGACGGCGGGCGAGAGCAAGGTGTCCAACGCTCAGCCTATCGTCGTCGACAGCATGCACGGACAGTTCGCGATCTGTCACAACGGCAATCTCGTCAATGCGGGTGAGCTGAAAGACGCGCTGGTCCGCCAGGGCGCGATCTTCCAGACCAACAGCGATACCGAGGTCGTCGTCCACTTGTTCGCCCGGTCGCGGGAAGACGGTGCCGAGGCGGCCATCATCGACGCGATCTCCCAGGTGCGGGGCGCGTTCTCGTTCGTCATGATGACGAAGGACAAGGTGATCGGCGCGCGCGATCCGCACGGGTTCCGGCCGCTGGTGATTGGCCAGCTGGGCGACGCGTGGGTGGTCTGCTCGGAAACATGCGCGCTCGACCTGATCGGCGCGACCTACGCGCGAGACGTCGAGCCGGGCGAGGTCGTCGTGGCGAGCAGGAACGGATTGAAGTCGGTGAAGCCGTATGCGCCGGCGCCCTCCTCGCAGTGCGTGTTCGAGCACGTCTATTTCGCCCGCCCGGACAGCTACGTGTTCGGCGAGAGCGTCAACGAAGTCCGCACCGATCTGGGCCGCCGGCTCGCGCGCGAGGCGCCCGTCGAGGCCGACGTGATCGTACCGATTCCGGATTCGGGCGTGTGCGCGGCCGTGGGGTACGCCGACGCGTCGGGAATTCCGATGCGCATGGGCCTGATTCGCAACCACTACGTCGGCCGCACGTTCATCCAGCCGCAGCAGTCGATCCGCCATTTCGGCGTGAAGGTGAAGCTGAATCCGGTCAAGAGCATCATCGAAGGCAAGCGGGTCGTGCTCGTGGACGATTCGATCGTCAGAGGGACGACGAGTCGCAAGATCGTGCGGATGGTGCGCAGCGCGGGCGCCCGCGAAGTGCACATGCGCATCAGTTGCCCGCCGACCATCTCGCCCTGTTTCTACGGCGTGGACACGCCGCGGCGCTCCGAGCTGATTGCCGCCACGCACTCCCTCGAGGAGATTCGCAAGTACCTCGACGCCGACAGCCTGGCGTATCTCAGTCTCGAGGGGCTTACCGGCGCGGTGAAGGGCGGAAGCTCGAAATACTGCACATCGTGCTATACAGGTGTCTATCCCGTGGCGTTCCCGCGCGACGAGGCGGCGTACCTGCAGCTTGCCCTCAAGCTGAGTGGCGACACGCCTGCGCGCGAGTCCGAGGCCGTGGCGGAGTCCCCGTTCGTGAAAGATCCTGTCACCGGCTGACGCCGTGGCCCGCCATTTCCTCCTCGTGCTCGTCCTGACGGCCGCGGCCGTGCTGGCCACCGCCGCCCAGCTGCCTTCACCTCCCGACGTCAAGGGCTCGATCGATCGGCTAGGGAACTTCGATTACGCCACGCGGATGAACGCCGCGCGCGTGCTCAGGCGCGTGCCCGCGCCGCAGGCCGTACCGGCCCTGGTGCAGGCCGCGCGCACTCATACCGATCAGTTCGTCCGCTATCGTGCCCTCGTCCTGGTCACGGCCTTCAATGATCCGCTCGCACCCGATCTGATGCGCAGCCTGCTGCCCGACCGCAACGATCGCGTTCGCGAAGTGGCCTATCGATGGTTCGCCGCTCGCCCGGAGCCGTCCATGGCGCCCACGCTGCTTGCCGCGCTGCAGACCGAGGGCGCCGAGTTCGTGAGGCCGGCCCTCGTCGCCGCGCTCGCGGCGCTTGGCCGCGACCCGCAGGTGCAGCGCGCGCTCGTGGCCGAGGCCGGCCGCGGCTTCGACTTCTTCCGCATCGCCGTGATCGAGGCGCTTGGCGAACGGCGCGCCGCGTACGCGCTCGACGCCGTTATTGCGGCTGCAAAGCTCGACGGGCCGATCCAGGACGATGCGGTGCTGGCGCTCGGACGGATTGGCGGCGCGCGCGCGGCCGAGGCCGTTGCCGCAATCAAGCCAAGCGGGCCGGAACTGATCGCGAGCGTCCACGGTGCGCTCTGTATGCTCGGCAAGGACTGCGCTCGACACGTAAAGGCGCTCGTGGATATTGCCGCGAATCCGCAGGCGAATTCGCAGGCGGCGAGGGCGGCCATTGCGGCTCTTGGCGCAATCGCCATTCTGCCGGAGCCGTCGGCGCTGACGTATCTGGCCGGTCTCGCCCGGTCTTCGGCTGCCGGCATTCCTGACGCCGCCGGCGTTGCGTTATCGGTGGCGGCGGTGCGCGCACCGGTCCCGATGCTGGCGTGGCTCGATGATCTCGACGAAGCCGCGCGCGAGGCGGCATATGTGCTGCTCCGTGACGGTTTTGCGCGTCTCGAAGAGGATTTCGCCGAAGAGCAGTTCTTCGCGGCGGCGCGGGCGGCGTACTGGAACGCCCCCGAAGGATCGCCGGCGCGCACCCGCATCGCCGCCCTCATCGACAAGCTTGAATTCTAGAGAGGACACCGGGTGTGTGATTTTTTCTGAGTTCTTCAACGTCACACCGGTGTCACTTCACGCGAATGGACTACAAGGCTTCCGGCGTCGACATCGACGCCGGCAATGAGACTGTCCGCCGGATTCGCCGCCTCGCCCGTTCCACCTTCACGTCCGGCGTGCTCTCTGACATCGGATCGTTCGGCGGGTTGTTCAGGCTGGAGCCCGGCCGCTATCGCGAGCCGGTGCTCGTGTCCAGCGCCGATGGCGTCGGCACGAAGCTGAAAGTCGCCTTCCTGGCGAACCGGCACACGACGGTGGGCGTCGACCTCGTGAACCACTGCGTCAACGACATCCTGGTGCAGGGGGCCGAGCCTCTGTTCTTCATGGATTACCTGGCGACCGGCCGGCTGTCGCCAGCCATTGCGGCGGCGGTTGTCGGCGGAATGGCAGCGGCGTGCCGTGATAACGGCTGTGCGCTCCTTGGCGGCGAGACCGCCGAGATGCCTGGATTCTACGCAGACGGCGAATATGACATTGCCGGGTTCATCGTCGGCGTCGTCGAGCGGGAGCGCCTCGTAAACGGCCGGGCGATCGCTGTCGGGGACGTGCTCGTCGGCGTGCCCTCGTCCGGGCTTCACACCAACGGCTACTCGCTCGCGCGGCGTATCGTCTTCGAGCGGCTGGGGCTCAACGTGGACAGCCGCGTGCCCGAGCTCGGGGTCACGGTTGGCGACGCGCTGCTCGAACCACACCGGTCGTACCTGTCGATCGTGCGCCCGTTGCTCGAAGGCGGTCGCATCAAGGGTATGGCGCACATTACCGGTGGCGGGATTACCGACAACCTGCCGCGAATCCTGCCGCACGGGACGGCCGCCTCGATCGACGTCTCGTCGTGGGCCGCGCCGCCGCTGTTCCGATGGCTGCAGCACGCCGGCCAGGTGCCCGCCGCCGACATGATGCGTACCTTCAACATGGGCATCGGCCTCATCATCGTCACCGTCCGCGATCAGGCCGAGGTGTTAATCGAGGAGCTCGCCACCCGCGGCGGCCGCGACGCCCGCGTGATCGGTGAAATCGTGCCGGGCCAACCGTCGGTGACTTACGTGAACGTGCCATGACGTCCGGCGTAATCAACAGACGTCTCGGCGTGCTCATTTCGGGGCGCGGGAGCAACCTGCAGGCGCTCATCGATGCCATCCAGAACGGCAGCCTCGATGCCGAGATCGCACTCGTCATCTCGAATCGGGAGGACGCCGCGGGACTCGAGCGTGCGCGGCCGGCCGGCATCGAGGCGATCTGCGTCAGCCACCGCGGGTGGCCATCGCGCGACGACTATGATCGCGCACTCGCCAGGGAGCTGAAGGCGCGGCGCGTGCGGCTCGTGTGCCTCGCGGGGTTCATGCGCCTTGTCGGCGCGCCGCTCATCGAGGCATTCCCCAACGCAATCCTCAACATTCATCCGTCGCTGCTGCCGGCGTTTCCGGGCGTCGATGCGCAGCGCCAGGCGCTCGAGCACGGCGCGAAAGTCAGCGGCGTCACGGTGCATCTCGTCACTCCGGAGCTCGATGGCGGACCGATCATCCTTCAGCGCAGTGTGCCGGTTCTCGACGACGACACGGCCGAGACGCTGGCGGGGCGGATCCTCGTCGAAGAGCATCGCGCCTACCCGGACGCCGTCAGGATCGTGCTGGAGGACGACTGGAGGATCGCAGGACGGCGGTTCGTCAGATCGCCTGGTGCGGTTTCAACGTCACGATCGCAACCTCCGGCGGGCAGTTGATCCGCACCGGCACGTAAACCGTCCCGACACCCCGGCTCACGAAGATCGACGTGTCGTTCTTGCGCGCGAGTCCAGCGAGCACCGGGAACCTGCGGCCCGCGAGCGCACCGACGCCCGGCATCACGACCTGCCCGCCGTGGGTGTGGCCCGACAGCACGGCCGGTACGCCGAGGGCCACCGCCTGGTCCAGTCGGCGCGGATCGTGCGCGAGCAGGAGCACCGGGTCCTCGACCCGACGCAACACGCGGGCGACATCCTCCGGGCGGCGGGTCCAGAACCGGACTCCGGCAAGCGCCAGCCGATCGCCACGGATCTCGAGCCCGGTGCGTGCGTCGCGCAGCACCTGGATGCGCTGGCGTATCAGCGCCGCAGGCATGGCGCGATCGTCGTCGTGGTTGCCCAGGATGGCGAAGACGCCGAACGGCGCGCGCAGCGGTTCCAGAAGCTCCGACACAGGACCAACGAAGGCGCGATCGCCGGACGTGACGTAGTCGCCCCCAAGGACGATGAGATCCGGCTTCGCGGCGTTGACCAGCTGCACCGCGCGAATCACGTCCTCGGGCGGAACCAGCAAGCTGTGATGGATATCGGTCACAAAACCGATCCGGATACCGTCGAATCCCGCAGGCAGGCGCGATACCGGAAGCGTGACCTCGGTCACGCCGATGCGATGCCGCTCATAGGCAACGCCGTACGCTCCCGCGCCGGTCATTGCGCCGATGGTCGTGGCAACCATGCCCTTGAGGGCGGCGCGGCGGGTGATGGCCATCGTCAGTCTACGGTCTACGGTCATCCGCGTAAGGTGGCTCCGGCCAGCGGGGCCGTAGACCGGAGCCCGCAGACCCGGCTTGGTTATAGTACCGACTAATGGACCTGTACGGGGAGCTTGAGTGGCGCGGGCTGGTGTATGACGCGACCGAGGGCGTGCGCGACGCCCTGGCGAGCGAGCAGGTAACTGGATACATCGGGTTCGATCCCACCGCGAAGAGCCTGCACGTCGGATCGCTGCTCCAGATGATAGCGCTCGCGCACACGCAGCGTCACGGCCACTCGCCTATCGCCCTTGTCGGCGGCGGCACGGGGCTCATTGGCGATCCCAGCGGCAAGACGGTGGAGCGTCAACTCCTGACGCCGGAGCAGGTGCAGGCCAATGTCGAGGGCATCCGCGCGCAGCTGGCCCGGTTTCTCGACTTCGATGCGGCCGCCAATCGCGCGCGCCTGCTCGACAATGCCGAGTGGCTGACTGCGCTCAGCGCGGTCGATTTCATGCGCGACGTCGGCAAGCATTTCACGGTCAACGCGATGCTGGCGAAGGAGTCCGTGAGACGGCGCATCGAGAGCGAGGAAGGCATCTCGTACACGGAGTTCAGCTATACGCTGCTGCAGGCCTACGATTACCTGGTGCTTCACGACCGCTTCTCGTGCACGCTGCAGCTGGGCGGCAGCGACCAGTGGGGCAACATCACCGCGGGCATGGACCTGATTCGACGTGTTCGCGGAAGGAAGGCGCACGGGCTCGTGCTGCCGCTGGTCACCACGTCGGCGGGAACGAAGTTCGGCAAGACCGAAGAGGGCACGATCTGGCTCGATCCCGAATTGACGTCGCCGTACGAGTTCTACCAGTTCTGGCTCAACGCCGACGATCGCGACGCGGTGAAGTACTTGAAGTTCTTCACGTTCCTCGATGCCGCGCGGGTCGCGGAGCTCGAGGCGGCGGGTACGCGCGAGCCGGAGCAGCGGCACCCGCAACGCGTGCTCGCGCAGGAAGTCACGCGCCTCGTGCACGGCGATGGCGCCGTGCGCGAGGCCGAGGCGGCGGCGGAGAAGCTGTTTCGCCGCGATCTTCGATCGATGTCCGAACCGGAGCTGCTCCAGGTGTTCAGCAATGTTCCGTCTTCACAGACCTCGTACGTCGACAGCGGCTGGGCGATCACGGATTTCCTGGCGGAGCACCGCGTCGCCAGCTCGAAGAGCGAGGCCACACGACTGATTCGCGGCGGCGGCATCTACATCAACGACCGCCGTGTGACCGACGAGAAGGAACGGCTGAGGCCGGA
>DATDHP010000476.1:0-8721 GCA_036521515.1 Vicinamibacterales bacterium | reverse complement strand
CGATCCGGGAGCGGCGGCGCGGCTCGCGTCAGAGCCGGCGTTCGCCGACTGGCCGCTGGTCGTCGTCACCGACGAGCCGTCGCGGGCCACGGCAAGCTCCATGAACTTCCTGTGGACGACGTTCACGCGCTTCGAGCCGGCCGCGGACATCCACGCCGCCGAGCGGCGGATCGTGCGGAACCACATCGCGTATCGCGCCCCGATCGTCATCGATGCGCGCATGAAGCCGTCGTTCCCGAAAGAGCTGACGTGCCGCGAGGACATCGCGCAGCTCGTCACGCGCCGGTGGAGCGAGTATTTCCCGTCCGGCCGGGTGGCGATGGGGGATTCAGAGAGAGCGCACCTGGATTGAACTCTCACTGTCACGAACCACGGAGACTCAGAGACACAGAGTCCCTTTTCCGGGCCGACGTGAAGGTCGGTCTCTACGATCGGGGATGTAGATCAGAGGTGTAGAGGCGGACCTTCAGGTCCGCCTCATGGAATGATTCTCCGTGTCTCTGTGACTCTGTGGTTCGTGATCTCGAGGTCAGTTCAGGGCGTTGGGCACGGCGAGCGTGAAGGGTGCGATCTGGGCGTCGAACCTCTCGCCGCCCACGGTGACCATCTGATAGCTGCCCTGCATCGCCCCGACCGCCGTCTTGAGCGGGCAAAAGCTCGTGTAGTCGAACGATCCGCCCGGGGGCAGCACCGGCTGCTCGCCCACGACACCGGGCCCTTTGACGCGCTCGACCTCGCCGTCGGCGTTGGTGATGATCCACTCCCGCGAGATGAGCTGCGCCGTTTCCGCCCCGACGTTCGAGATGCGGACATGATATGTGAATAGGTATGTGCCTTCGCGCGGGAAGCTCTTGTCCGGAACGTAGCTGCTCGACACCTCCACCCGAATGCCGCGCGTCGTGGTGTCGGACCCCAGCCGCCCGCCGCGTCTCTCGGTCGCCGAATCGACGCCGTGCCTCGCCTCCCGTTGGCGGTCGCGATCTTCCTGGCTCATAAAAGACAGATGATTATTGCATGTTAAAGGTTTCTTCGGGCCGGATGCGAACCGGTGAACACACCGGCCGCAGTTCAGTCCGGGCTCAAGCGAGTGATCCGGCGAAGGGCAAGCGCCCCACCGTGTCAGCGGCGTGGCGCGAAGCGCGAGAGCTCGTCTGGGCGCATCGCCACCGCCTCGCGACTGGTCTTGGCCTGATGCTCGTCAGCCGGCTGGCCGGCCTCGTGCTGCCGGCGACGTCGAAGTGGCTCATAGACGAGGTGGTCGTCAAGGAGCGCGTGGAACTGCTCGCGCCCATTGCCCTCGCGGCGGGTGCTGCCACCGTCGTGCAGGCGGTCACCTCGTTCGCGCTGTCGCAGATTCTCGGCGTCGCGGCCCAGCGCGCCATCACGGACATGCGCAAGCGCGTCCAGGCGCGAGTGATGCGGCTGCCGGTCCGCTACTTCGACTCCACGCAGACCGGCGTGCTGGTCTCGCGCATCATGTCCGACGCGGACGGCATCAGGAACCTCGTGGGTACAGGCCTCGTGCAGCTCGTGGGCGGCCTCGTGACGGCGGCGCTCGGTATCGGCGTGCTGTTCTGGCTGAACTGGCGGCTCACCGCGATCACGCTCGTCGTGCTCGGGATCTTCAGCGGCGGCATGGCCTACGCGTTCCGTACGCTGCGGCCGCTGTTCCGGGAGCGCGGCAAGATCAACGCAGAGGTCACCGGCCGCCTGACCGAGGCGCTCGGTGGCATCCGCGTCGTGAAGTCCTACACCGCCGAGAAGCGTGAGGAAATCGTCTTCACCAAGGGCGCGCACCGCCTCTTCCGCAACATCGCGAAGTCGATGACCGGCGTCTCCGTCATCACCGCCGGCAGCACGGTCATCGTCGGCATCATCGGGGTACTCATGATTTGGCTCGGCGGCCGCGCGATCATCGCCGGCGAGATGACCCTCGGTGACCTCGTGATGTACATTTTCTTCATCGGTCTCGTCGCGGCGCCGCTCGTGTCGATCGCGTCCATTGGCACGCAGATCACCGAGGCGTTCGCCGGCCTCGATCGCATCCGCGAGATCCTCGATATGCGGACGGAGCTGGACGAGGACGCCGATCGCCGGCCGCTGGACCAGGTGAGAGGTGACGTCAGGTTCGAGGAAGTGTGGTTCGAATACAACCCGGGTCAGCCGGTGCTGCGCGGTGTCTCGTTTCACGCCGCGCCCGGTACGACAACGGCCCTCGTCGGGTCGAGCGGCTCGGGCAAGAGCACGCTCATCAGCATCGTCATGGCATTCAACCGTGCGTCGAAGGGGCGTGTGCTGGTAGACGGGCAGGACCTCTCGGACGTGAGCCTGCTCGATTACCGCGAGCAGCTCGCATCGGTGCTGCAGGAAAACTTCCTGTTCGATGGCACCATCGCTGAAAACGTCGGCTACGCGAGGCCGGGCGCGTCGCTCGACGAGATCAAGGCGGCGTGCCGGATCGCGCACTGCGACGAGTTCATCAATCAGTTCCCCGACGGATACAGCTCGGTCGTGGGGGAGCGCGGCATCAAGCTCTCGGGCGGACAGCGCCAGCGCGTCTCGATCGCCCGCGCGATCCTCGCCAATCCGCGCGTTCTCATCCTGGATGAGGCCACGTCGAGCCTCGACAGCGAAAGCGAGCAGATGATCCAGGACGGGCTCCGCCGGCTGCGATCGGGCCGCACGACGTTTGTCATCGCGCATCGTCTGTCGACGATCAGGAGCGCCGATCAGATCCTCGTCCTCGAGGCGGGCGAGATCGTCGAGCGCGGCACCCATTCCGAACTGCTCGTGCTCAATGGACGCTACCGCCAGCTCCACGACAAGCAGTACACGTTCGAGACCGATCGGTTCATCAATCCCGGCGAGGACTTCACGCCAGAGGCCGAGACACCGGTCGTGACGCCTCGCGTAGGAACGGCGATATGAACGACTTTCTCGTCGAGTCGGTCCTTCGAGGCGTGCTTGGTGGCGGGAGAAAGCGCTCGCGGAACGCGCTGAGCTATCTGACGGGCCGCAGGGGCGGCGACTTCGTGAATGCCGGGACGCTGCTGACGGCGGCCGGAGTCGCCTGGGGCATCTACGAGACGCTGCAGAACCAGGGTTCAGCCCCCTCGAGCGGTTCAGCGGGGTCAACGACCGGTTCGGCCGGGGCTCCGGCCTCTGTTTCGTTGCCCCCGCTCCCGCAGGCGAACGCGACCGCTGGTGACGGGGACGCTGTCCGCATGGTACGGCTGGCGATCTCGGCGGCCCGCGCCGACGGGACCATGAACGAGCAGGAGCGTGCGGCGATCCTGCAGCAGGCGACGGCGGCCGGCGCCGCGGACTTCGTGGCGCGTGAGCTGGACCAGCCGGGGCCGCTGTCGGAAATCGTGGCGGGCGTGGGCGATCCGGCGCAGCGCGCGACGCTCTACGTCCTGGCGTACACGATTGTCAGGGCAGACGAACAGGTGTCGGGCGCCGAACGTATCTATCTGGCACAGCTTGCTCACCTGCTCGGGCTCGATCCGGCAACCGTGCAGACGCTCGAGAAGGAGACGGCGGCGCGGATCGACGCCGCGGGAGAGGGCGGGTCGGGCGGGTAGGGCAGGGCAGGTCGGGCGAGTAGGGCGGGTCGGGCAGGTGGGGCAGTTCGTAGAGGCGGACCTTCAGGTCCGCCTGGAGAGGCAGATGTCACAGCAGCAGTGGTACATGGCCATCGGCGGCCACCAGGTCGGGCCGGTGTCCCAGGACGATGTGATTACGAACCTGAGAAACGGGACGATCGACGGCAGCACGCTGGTCTTCGGCGCCGGGATGAGCAACTGGACGCCGCTGAAGGACGTTCCGCAGCTCGCGGCCTTTCTCACCGGCGGCAACAGGGGGGCCGCGGCGCCGCCGCCGATCGTGCCCGGCCGCCGCGCGCACGAAATCGATTTCCGCATCGTCGGCAGCGAGATGCAGTTCGTCGAGGTGGAGCTGGATCCGGGCGAGAGCGCGGTCGCGGAAGCCGGGTCGATGATGTATATGACGCCGGGTATCCAGATGGAGACGGTCTTCGGCGACGGCAGCCAACAGCAGCGCAGCGGGGTGATGGGGGCGCTGCTTGGCGCCGGCAAGCGCCTGATCACTGGTGAGAGCCTGTTCATGACGGTCTTCACCAACGGGGGATCGGGCAAGCAGCAGGTGTCGTTTGCGGCACCGTACCCGGGGAAGATTCTGGCGATGGATCTGAAGCAGCTCGGCGGCCAGTTGATCTGCCAGAAGGATTCGTTCCTCTGCGCCGCGCGCGGGGTGTCGATAGGCATCGCGTTCCAGCGCAAGATCGGCGTCGGGTTGTTTGGCGGCGAGGGCTTCATCATGCAGCGGCTCGAGGGCGATGGTCTCTGCTTCGTCCACGCCGGAGGGACGGTGCACCCTCTCGAACTCCAGGCGGGGCAGACGCTGCGCGTCGATACGGGCTGTCTGGTGGCCTTGCAGCCGTCGGTCGGTTACGACATCCAGTTCGTGGGCAAGATCAAGACGGCGCTGTTCGGCGGAGAGGGGCTGTTTTTCGCTCAGCTGACGGGCCCGGGACGCGTGTGGCTGCAGTCGCTCCCGTTCAGCCGGATGGCCGATCGCATCTACAAGGCCGCACCCGCCGCCGGCGGCAGCCGGCAAGGCGAGGGCTCGATCCTCGGCGGGCTGGGCGGCCTGCTGGACGGAGATAATTCGTAGAGCTTTCGCCTTCCACAAGCCGCGGAGACGCGGCGACGCGGAGGAAAATGCCAGTTGGTTCCGGCCTCCGCGCCTCCGCGTCGCCGCGGCCCGTGGCGCTGGAGGACACGTGGCGGAGACGCAAACCTACGCGAATCACGCGCACCGGCCGATCGGATGGACCATCACCGCGCTCCTCGCGGTGCTGGCCTTCGCGGGCATGGTGCTCTTCGTCCTGCGAACGCCATCGGTGTTGACCTTCGCCCTGCTGATGATGGCGGGCGCCGTGGTCGGCGTCGTGGTGCTGGTCCGTTGGTACGCCACGCGTCTCCAGGACCGCATCATCCGGCTCGAGATGCGCGTGCGGCTGGCCGGGCTCGGGCGCGAGCACGATCTGACGCGGTTGACCGTCCGGCAACTCGTGGCGCTCCGTTTCGCATCGGACGCCGAGCTCGGCACGCTGGTCGATCGCGCGCTCGCGGACAACCTCACCTCCGATCAGATCAAGCGGGCGATCACCAACTGGCAGGCCGATCGAATGCGGACGTAACGACAAGGTTCTAGAATGGTCCGATGCGTACTTCGTCCGTTCTCGTCACCGGTGCGGGCGGGGAAATCGGGCACGGCCTGATTACCCGCCTTGCCGGGATGGGCCGACCCATTGTCACGATCGACCTGGCGCCGCTCGATCCCGCCCTTTCGCGCCTGGTCCGGCGCGAGTTCACCGGCTCCATCACCGACAGCCGACTGCTCGAGCGTGTTCTTGCAGAGTTCGAAGTCGATCTCGTCTTCCATCTTGCGGCCCTGCTCTCGACGCGATCGGAGTTCACGCCCGTCGCCGCTCACGAGGTGAACGTCGAAGGCACGCTGACGCTGCTGGAGTTCGCCCAACACGAAGGCGAGTCGCACGGCCGGACCGTCACTTTCGTCTATCCCTCCTCCATCGCGGCCTACGGCCTTCCCAGCCTCGAGACGAAGATACGTGTGGGACGGGTCCGCGAGGGCGAATGGAACATCCCCGTCACGATGTATGGGTCCAACAAGCTCTACTGCGAGCACCTGGGCCGGTACTACACACGCCACTACAAGCAGTTGGCGGCCGAACCGCCGACCCGCCGCGTGGACTTCCGGTGCGTGCGGTTCCCCGGCCTTATCTCGGCGTTGACCGTCCCAAGTGGAGGGACCTCGGATTTCGCGCCGGAAATGATTCACGCAGCCGCACGAGCCGAGCCTTACGCCTGCTTCGTGCGCCCGGACACGCGCATCCCGTTCATGGCGATGCCGGACGCGATCGAGGCGCTGCTGCGGCTGGCGGCCGTGCCGTGCGATCGCCTGACACAGACGGCTTACAACCTCACGGCGTTCAACCCGACGGCCGGGGAGATCTGCGACGCAGTGAGCGAGGCGTTCCCGCGGGCCAGGATTACCTGGGAGGTCGACGAAAAGCGTCAGCGGATCGTCGACTCCTGGCCGGCAGACGTGGACGACAGCGCCGCTCGCCGCGATTGGGGCTTCACGCCGCGATACGATTTCAAGCGGGCGTTCGACGAGTACTTGATTCCGACCGTTCGGGAGTTCTACACATGATGAAAGTCTTCCTGGCCGCGGGGATGGCGACCAGTCTGTTCGTGTCGATGAGGGCCCAGGCCATTACCATGAACGACCTTGGTGAGCGGTACGTACGGCTGGTGCTGGCGCTGGGGCAGCACGACACGGACTACGTTGATGCGTACTACGGCCCGCCGCAATGGAAACAGGACGTCGAGGCCGAGAAGCTGCCGCTTGCCGAGCTGATGCCGCGGGCCACGGCGCTGACGCGCGATCTGGCCGCGGCAACGCCGCCTGCCGGCGCCGAGGAACTGGTACGGCTGAGGCATCGTTACGTATCGCGCCAGCTCGAAGCGCTCCTTGCGCGCGCGGCGATGCTGACTGGCAGGAAGCCGGGATTCGACGCGGAGTCGAAGGCGCTCTACGATGCCGTGGCACCCCGTCATACCGAGGCAGAGTTCACGAAGGTGCTTGCGGAACTCGATGTGAAGCTGCCCGGGCCGGGTCCGCTGCTGGACCGGCTCGATGCGTTTCGGAACCGGTTCGTCATACCGAAGGAAAAGCTCGATGCGACCTTCAAGGCGGCGATCGGCGGGTGCCGGGCGCGCACGCTTCAGCACATCACGCTGCCCGCGGGCGAGAGCTTCACGGTGGAATACGTCACCGGAAAGAGCTGGAGCGGTTACAACTGGTACCAAGGCAACTACCGGAGCCTGATCCAGGTCAACACCGACCTGCCGATCTACGCCGATCGCGCGATCGATCTCGCATGCCACGAAGGCTATCCCGGCCACCACGTCTACAACGTGCTGCTCGAGAAGAACCTCGTGCGCGATCGCGGCTGGATGGAGTTCTCGGTGTATCCGCTGTTTTCGCCGCAGTCGCTCATCGCTGAAGGCACGGCGAACTTCGGGATCGAAGTGGCGTTCCCGCGCGCGGAGCGCCTCGAGTTCGAGCGCCGGGTGATCTTCCCGGCCGCCGGTCTCGACCCGGCTGGAGCGGCGCAGTACTATGCCGTCCTCGCTCTCGTCGACAGGCTCTCGTACGCAGGCAACGAGGCGGCACGACGGTACCTCGACGGTGAGATCGACGCCAGGGCCGCGGCCGACTGGCTCGTGAATTATGGCCTCTCCTCGCGCCCGCGCGCGGAGCAACGGGTCCGTTTCATCGACCAGTACCGCAGCTACGTGATCAACTACAACCTGGGCAAGGACATGGTGGCGCGTCACATCGAGTCGCGCGGGGGCACGGCGGCAGATCCGCAGCGTCGGTGGGTGGAGTTCGAGCGCCTGCTCTCTTCGCCGCGTCTTCCATCCGACCTGGCGACCCGATGATCGCCATCGAGATCACGAGACCCGGTCAACCCGATGTACTGAAGCCGGTCGAGCGCCCGGACCCCGTGCCCGGGCCGGATGAGGTGCTGGTCGCGGTAGCCGCCGCCGGTGTCAATCGGCCCGATGTGATGCAGCGGCGGGGACGCTATCCGCCGCCACCCGGCGCGAGCGATATTCCCGGCCTCGAGGTCTCGGGCACGATTGCGGCGGTCGGCGGAGGGGTGGGCGACTGGCGCGTGGGAGATCGTGTCTGCGCGCTCATTGCGGGTGGAGGCTACGCCACGCTGGCCGTGGCGCCCGCACCGCAGTGTCTGCCGGTGCCGGCGTCCGTCGACCTGACCGCGGCGGCGGCGATCCCCGAAACGTTCTTCACGGTCTGGACCAACGTCTTCGATCGCGGCCGGCTGAAGGCAGGCGAGACGGCGTTGATTCACGGCGGCAGCAGCGGCATCGGTACCACCGCCATCCAACTTGCCGTCGCGCGTGGCGCCGGCGTCTTCGCCACGGCCGGCTCGGACGAGAAGTGCCGCGCATGCGAAAAGCTCGGCGCCGCGCGCGCGATCAACTACCGGCGGGATGACTTTGTCGAGATGACGAAGCTGCTCACGGGCGGCCGCGGCGTCGATCTCATCCTCGACATGGTGGGCGGCGAGTACGTGGCGCGCAACCTTGCCGCCCTCGCGCTGGACGGCCGCCTGGTCCAGATTGGGTTGATGGGTGGGGAGGCCGCGCCAGTCGACTTCCGTCGTGTCCTCGGCCAGCGCCTCACCATCACCGGGTCCACGCTGCGGCCGCGAAGCGTGACCGAAAAGGGCCAGATCGCTTCAGCTCTGCGGCAGGAGGTGTGGCCGCTGCTCGAGCAGGGACGCGTGAGGCCCATCATCTACCGGACCTTCCCCCTCGCGGATGCTGCCGCCGCGCACCGGTTGATGGAGTCGAGCGAGCATATCGGCAAGATCGTGCTCGTCCCGTGATTCCGTTCCTTCCGCCTGAAGGCGGAAGCCACAGCCGAAGAGCGGTGGCTTCAGGCTTTAGCCGGAAGAAGACGAGTTGCGTATGATAAGCCCCATCATCACTATGAAGCCCGAATCGCCAGGCGGCCAGGACTTCCCTGGCCATGATTTGACGGGCCTCCGGCCGCGCGGGCCTCGGCCCGCCATAGTTC
>DATDHP010000475.1:0-9923 GCA_036521515.1 Vicinamibacterales bacterium | reverse complement strand
GAAGCCGGAGGCGCCGTCGAGCGGCAGGACGACATGGACCTTCTCGAGCCCGACGTTTTCACCCCGCAGGGCAGGCCGAGCTCGCCGAGGAGATCGCGCAGCGCCAGGACCGCCGCGCGCAGCACGTCGGGCTCGTCGGCCGCGGGGTCGAGGTCGAAGACGCAGAGATCCGGCTGAAAGATGTGTGGCGCGCGCGAGGTCCAGACGTGCGGGGTGATCGTGTTCTGATTGGCGAGCCACAGCAGCGAGCGCGTGTCGGTCACCAGCGGATGGTGGACCGTGCCGCCCTTCTTGGGCACGGCGACGCGCTCGAGCCAGTCCGGAAAGCCCCTGGACACGTCCTTGTGCATGAACCCTGGCTGGCCGATGCCGGCGGGATACCGCTCCATCGTGACCGGACGCCCGCGGATGTGCGGCAGCATGACCGGCGCGACTGCCTCGTAGTAGGCGGCGAGCGCGCCCTTGGTGATCCCATCGGCGGGAAACAACACCTTCTCCGGGTGCGTGATCACCGCGTCTCGCGCACGATTGCGCGCACGTCTTGGTCGGTGCGGACGCGCAGCAGGCGGGGATGGCGCAGCTTGCCGTGGACCGTCCACTCGATGAAGCCGACCTGCACGACGAGCGCGGGACGCACCCAGTGGGCGCGCACGCGCGGCAGCCCGATCGCTTTCGTAAACGGCGACGCCGGGATCTCGAGCGCATCGAGGCGCGCCCGGAGGTCAAGCAGCAGCTTTGTGTCGAACCCCGTACCGACCTTCCCGGCGAAGACGAAGTCGTCCCCTTCGAAGTAACCGACGAGCAGCGCCCCAAGGCCGACCCGCGTCCCCTGCGGCTCCGTGAAGCCGCCGACGACGAGCTCCTGAGTCGCCTCGCACTTCATCTTCAGCCAATGCGGCGAGCGGCGCTGTTCGTAGGGCGAGTCGCGGCGCTTGGCGATGACGCCCTCCCACCCTTCGCGGCACGCGCGCTCCCACGGCGTCGGATCGGTGAGCTCCGCAACGCGCTGCAGGGGCGGCTGCAGCGGGAGCATCCTCAGGAGCGCGCGGCGCTCATCGAGCGGCAGCCTCATCAGATTGCGGCCGTCGAGCCACATGGTATCGAAGACGTGGTAGAGCATACCGGCGTCCCCCCACGTGACCTCACCGTCGAGGATGGCCTCTCGCGACGGCAGCTGAGCGATAGCGGCGGCAATCGGCGGGCAGTTCTGGGGGAGGCGGTTCCGGGAGAACAGGCGAACGTCGGGGCCCTCCTTGTAGGCCAGCACACGGATGCCATCGAGCTTGCGCTCGAAAATCCAGTCCGGGCCGGTGAAGCGCTCCTGTGTCAGCGTCGCGGCCATCGGGACCACCCATTCGGGAAGGGATGTCGTCATCACCCGGCGATGGACAACACTAACCGAAATCGAGCAGAGCGTTGTTGACAGGCGGCTGTGAAACGCACAACATCTCCGCACAGCGGGGGAGGCCAGGACGATGATGAACCGGCGCCAGTTTGTCTACGCGGGCGCAGCGATGTTGACGCGCGCCTCCAGCGTGTTCGCGGCGACATACGATGTGGTCATCAAGGGAGGGCGCGTCATCGACCCTTCCCTGCGGATTGACGCAGTGCGCGACGTGGCGATCGCGGGAGGCCGCATTGCTGCGGTCGAACCCAGCATCACGGCCGATGCAACCGAAGTGATCGACGCGCGCGGCAGGCTCGTCGTCCCGGGATTGCTCGACATCCATACGCACTACGCCCGCGACGCCGAGGGCGCGCGGGTGGGCCTGGCCGACGGCGTGACCGGGTGGATCGACGCGGGATCGCAGGGCGCGGATCGCATCGCCGATCTGGTTGCCGTTGCGAAGTCGTCGCCGCAGCCGGCCCGCCTCCTGATCAATATCGGCCGTGCCGGCATCCTGCCCGACGGCGACACCATGGACCTCCGCCGCGCTGACGTCGCTGCGGCGAAGGACGCGATCGCCCGGAACCGCGATGTCATCGCCGGCGTCAAGGCGCGGCTGTCGAAGGAAGTCGCCGGCGCCAACGATGTCGAGGTGCTGCGTCGCGCGCAGGAAGTGGCCTCGTCCTTCGACCTGCCGGTGATGATTCACATGGGCCAGACGGTGTCGCCGCTGGGCCGGCTCATGAACCTGCTCAAGCGCGGAGACATCGTGACCCACATGTTTGCCCCGCCGCCAAACAGCATCATGGACGACGACGGCCACATCCTGCCGGACGTGCTCGCGGCGCGGCGCCGCGGCGTCTGGTTCGACGTCGCCAACGGGCGCACCGGCCACCTGAGGTGGGATATGCTCGATCGCATTATTCGGGCTGGTTTCTGGCCGGATACGATTTCCACCGACGGGAACACAACCAGCCGTACCACCGGAGTCATCGACTTCCCCAACGTCATGTCGAAGTTCCTGAATTTCGGCATGCCGCTCGATCAGGCGGTCGCGTGCGCGACCGTCAATGCCGCGCGCGTGTTCCCGCTGTTCCACGACCGCGGCACGCTCAATGTGGGAGCGCCCGCCGACGTCGCGCTGCTCGAGCTGCGGGAGGGCACGTTCGAATTCGTCGACAACTACGAGAACAAGCGGACCGGCCGCCAGAGACTCTTCCCGAGCGGAACGGTGCTCGGCGGCAAGCGGGTTCCGCGCACGTAGAGGCGACTTGGAAGCGAGTGCTCCTCGAGAGAGAATGTTGGCCCCGCGCGCATGAAGCTTCAGGCAGATGGGACTGGAGATCACCGATGACACGCATAGTTCTCGTCGTTCTTGGTGTGCTGGCGGTTTCGGTGAGCGCCCTGGCGCAAACGGCGGAAAGCATCGATCGCGCCCTGGCCGCCGCGCCGCGCAATATGCGGGAGGGTGCAACCGTCATCAAGTGGAATCCCGACTACACCTACGAGACGCTGAAAAAAGGCACCAACCGCCTGTTCTGCTTCGACCGGTCTGGCGAGCCTGGAGAGCAACCGTTCGCGGCGCAGTGTACGAGCGTGGGCAACCTGGAGCGCGTCGCTCAGAACCGGCGGTTCGAGACGGAGCAGGACACCAAGAAGAGACAGGCGATGCTGGATGCCGCCGAGGCCAGCGGAACCCGGCTGAAGCCCGAGTACGGATCGGTGTTCTACTCCCTGAGTGGCCCCGACCAGGCGACCGCCCGCTTGCACGTGACGATCGCCGTCCCGGGGGCCACGTCCCAGTCCACCGGCCTGCCCGACAATCCGAAACAGGGTGGCAGCTGGATCATGAACGCGGGCACGACGACCGCGCACATCATGACGCCCGGGCAATAGGGTGAAAGGAGAGGCCATGAAGCTCCTGGTCGTGAGTCTTCTCGCCGTGGCTGCGCTGTCGGCAGCCCAGGCCCCGCAGACGTTCACCGGCATCATCACGGACAACATGTGCGCCAAAGGCAGTCATGCCCAGATGCGAATGGGACCGACGGACGCCGACTGCGTCACTGCCTGCGTCAGGGCGCACGACGCCACGTACGTGCTGTCCGACGGCAAGGAGGTCTACACGCTCAGCGATCAGCGGACGCCGGAAAAGTTCGCGGCACAGAAAGTGAACGTCACAGGCACGCTGGACGCCAAGACCAAGACGATCAAGGTGGATTCGATTACGGCGGCCAAGTGAGCCGCGTATCCGGCGAGTGCGGCTTCGAGTGCCTGAACCCCTTCATGGCTTCGACGCCTCCTGCCGGCCTTTGCGCGTCAGCCCGTAGGTCGTCGTATCGAGGCACATGGCTTCGCGGACCTTGACGTCAGGCGCCCGCTTCACCCTGATGACCGGCGTCGTCCACGGCCCGGTCAGCACCTTGGGATCTTCCACCGTCGCCTGGTACTCGAGGGTGTCCGGATCGACGCGTCGCCACCGCTCGACCACGTGGAGCGCATCCGACGTGAACCAGCCGCCGGTGCTGGTGGGGCCTGGCTTGTCGGCGCCGTCCGCGAGCCAGATTTGTCCGTTGAAGCCGACCACGTCGACCACCAGCGTATCGCCATCCCAGCGGCCTGCCGAGTCGCCGAGGTACGTCGGGAAGATGTCCTCGGGATGACCAGGCCCGTCGGTCGGGATGACGCGAAAACTGTGGAAGTATTCATTCAGGATCACCATGAGACCCGGCTTGTGCACGATCTGAAACTGCTGGTTCGACGGCAGCGTCATCGCACGCGGATACCCGTACGGAATGCAACGCAGGGTGGGGTCGTCGTCTTCCGTCAGCTTGTTCATGATGGCGCGCGCTTCGGGCTTGTACAGACGCTCGAGCTCCGCCAGCGTATTCTGTTTGACGCCGATACCTCCCGACCACCAGACGCCGGAGAGGTCCGGTTTGCCGTCGGCCAGACGCGACACCGCTCCCGGCGTCTGCCCGGCGACCAATAGACCGGTCAGTGCGATGACTGCGACACCGATCGAGACGGTGCCGACCAGGAACCTGCGTGTCTCCATGGGCACCTCCTCACCGATCGTTCGCTGGCGCTGACCGATTCTCACTGGCCTTCCTTGGGTGGAGGCGTGCCGCCAGCACTTATCCGGAATGACTCACCGTTGGGGAACACAATCAGGCTCGCCGCGGCGGCCATCGATGAGCGGTCCAGGCTGCCGTAGCCTTTGAGGGTGACCGTCACGCCAGGCTTCAGCATGGCCGCCGTCACGCCCGTCCGGCGCAGGGTGTTGGGCGGCTGCGTTTCGAACCGCCACCGCTCGACGCTGCCGTCCGGGCGCTTCGCCTCCACGAAGATCCAGGAATGCGGGTTTTCCCACTTCACTTCGGTCACGACGCCCTCGACCGACACCGGCCGCTGCAGGTCGAACGCCACCGAAAACGCGTGGTGCGAGGATACGGGCACTGCCCACAGGAACCCGACTACCGCGAGCACGGTAGATGAGCGCGTCCACCTCATTCGCTTACCTCCGCATGCTGCCAGAACCGGGGGTTCGACCGAACGGCGCGAATGCGCGAATGGTAGTGAGTGGATCGGGGGACGTCAACCCGGCTCACCCTGTTTCATGCACGGAGTCGTTCCGAGTCGCCGAACCAGATGAGCGTCTTCCGAACTCGCTGAGGATTGTCTCGAGAACCGGCAGCATCGTGCCTGCCCGCCTGGCACGGATCACGAGATCCCACAGCGGCTCGAACTTCTTCCACCCCGAGGCGTATGCCAGATGGCGCAAGCCGGCCACGAGATCCTCGTGTGCGGAGGCGCCTCTGACGATTGATCCCCAGCGGTAGAACTCACGATAGGCCCATCGGTACCCGTATTCGAGCTGGTCGGCCGACATGCGCGCCGGGCGAAACACGGCGTGACGGGTGTCGTAGAGATCCCAGTCATGAACCGTGAGGCGTCCCTGATCCGAGATACGCCGGTAGAGCGCCGTGCCCGGGTACGGCGTGAGGATGTGAAACGTGGCCGTCTCGATCGCCTGCGTGATGGCCCACTCGACGGTGCGCTCGAACACCGAGGCGTCGTCGCCGTCCATCCCGAACACGAAGCTCCCGTTGATCATCACGCCAAGGTCGTGCAGGCGGCGAATCGCGGCGGCGTAGTCGCGGCGCATGTTCTGGTACTTCCGCTGCTCGGCGAGGTTCGCCGGGTTGAGCGTCTCGAACCCGACGAAGAGGCTTCGGAGCCCGGCATCCACGGCTCGCTCGAGCAGACCAGGCGCGAGCACGGCATTGACCGTCCCGGCGGCCTGCCAGAGGCGTCCCATGCCGAGCATGCCCTCGAAGAGCGCCGAGGCGAAGCGGCGATCGCCGAACAGGTGATCGTCGAGGAAGTACAGATGACGGCCCGGGAGACGCTCGATCTCGGCGAGCGCGGCATCGACGGGCTGAGTATAAAAGGAGCGTCCACCTTCGAAGAACGCCTCCTTGTAACAGAAATCGCACACGTGCGGGCAGCCGCGCGAGACGACGATGGAGTTCGGGACGAGATACAGCCGCCGTTTGATGAGATCGCGTCGGATCGGCGGAAGGCCGACCAGCGTTCGGACCTGTGATCGATACGCGCGCTCGGGGCAGCCGCGCCTCAGATCCGCGAGGAACCTCGGCCATGTGTCCTCTCCGGGGCCCACGAAGATCGTGTCGGCGTGCGCGGCCGCCTCGTCCGGCAGCGACGTCACGTGCAGCCCGCCGAGCGCCACGTACGCACCCCGGCCGCGGTAGTAATCCGCGAGGCGATAGGCACGGTGCGCGGACGTGATGTAGACCTGAATCACGACGAGGTCTGGCGTGTCATTCAGGTTGAGCGCCTCCACGTGCTCGTCCTGAATCTCCACGTCGGCGTCATCGCCCAGATACGCAGCGAGCGTGGCAAGACCGAGCGGCGGGAACAGCGAGTACTTGATGGGGCGCCAGAAGGGACTCGTCGCCTCTGTGAGCGCTGGCAGAATCATCTTGACCTTCACCGCGCGGCCTCCCCGAGGAGGAACGCCGAAATCTCCCGCTCGCGCGGGCCGTCCAGCTCCACCAGAAACACACGCTGCCACCGGCCGAGCAGCAGCCGGCCGCTCGCCACGTTGAGGGAGACCGAGGATGGCAGCAGCAGGGCACGACAGTGGGCGTGACCGTTGGGACGCTCCGCCGCAGTCACGTTCACGGTGCGCACGGTCGTGTCATCGTGCCGGTAGCGGGCATCGCCTGGCGCTGCGCTTTCGAGGAGCCCCTGGAAGTCGGTCAGCAGCAGCGGCTCATGCTCGTTGACGACGACGGCCGTCGTGGTGTGGAGCGTCTGGACGTTGAGGATGCCGAAGCGGACGTCCGCGTCGGCGACGAACCGCTCGAGGCGGTCGGTCAGATCGACGAACTCGGTCGGATGTCTGGTCGTGAGACGGATTCTGGCTTGGCGGCAGGTCGAAGCTGGCGTGAGCATGTCCATCGATGTCCTCCACACGGAAGCATCGGTGGTCGGCGGACCGGAGTCTTCAGCGGACAGTGAGCATTGCGTGAGATGTTGGTGAGCACAGCGGGCGCGCTGCGCACGCCCGCTGTGCTCTGTCGGTGCAAGCCCTGCTTTCGCATTGTCGGTGCAAGCCTGCTTCGCGCTGTCGGTGCGGGCCCGCTTCGCCCTGTCGGTGCAAGTCCCAGCACCGACACGCGTGAGCGAGCTTGCACCGACGAGCGTGAGGGGGTTTGCACCGACGAAGCGCAAGCCGGACCTGCACCGACAGGCGTCTGAGTTCAGGGTCGGCGGGTCAGGCCAAGGGTCAAGCCAAGTCCGAACAGCGCTCCTTCGCCAGTTCCAATCACGGCGGCGGTCAGGGGACCGAAGTCCGGTTCGCCGATGAGCTGGCCGAGCGGCGCCAGGTTCGTCTGCGATCCCACTGATGCCTGAGCGATGGCGTTGATGGTCCCGCCAACGAGGGGCCACCCCGCGAGCGTCAGGGCCAGCGCCGCCAGTGCGCACGCGGCGGCGGTTACGGCGGCGGCGCCGAGGCGCCGGCGGCCGCGCGGCGCGGCCAGCCCGCCTTCGGCCCGTGACGTCGCCACGCTGTAGCCCAGCCCCGCGGCGCCGCCGATGACAAGGCCTTCCAGGCCGCCACCGGTATCGACGTTGACCCCCACGAGCGCGGCCAGGCTCCATCGGCCGAGCCACTGCGCGGCCGCGCCGGCAACGCCGCCGCCCAGTGCCCCGCCACAGATCAACGCGATGGCCCGCCGGGATCGCGCGATCGACTCCGCTGCGGACAGTCCCGCGCCGACGCCCGCGCCACCGGCGGCGCCGCAGCACCCTCCGATGCCGGCGAGGACGGGGACGACGGCGAGGGATGCGGCGCTGCCTGGCGCGGCCGAGAGCACGAATCCCCCCGCAGCGCCGGCCAGGACACCTGCCAATCCGCCGCCGATCGACGCGCCGGCCCATCGCGCCGAGCCGATCGCCGCCGCGCGGCGCAACCTGAGACTCACCAGTTCGCGCGCGACGGCGATGGCTGAGGGCTCCCCGACAATCGGCACCGGCCCGGCCTCCGCCGCATCCCAGCGGGTGTCCCGGAGCAGCGCTCGCGCGAACGCGTGCCGGGGGCGAGTGCCAAGGCGTCGCAACGCCTCGGACGTACCGAGCGCGTGCAGCAGTTCGGCGGCCTCGCGCTGTTCTTCTTCCTCGCTCGCGTTCGTCGCCACGCAGGTCACGCGCTGGAGGAGACGTTCGAAGGCATCGGTGGCCGCCTCTTGTGGCGTCCCGCGGTCGGGAGGTGCCGCGTCCTCGGCCTCCCACTCGCCCTCGTCTTCCTCCTCGACGACATCCGTGCAGACGAAACGATATCCGTGGCGGGAGACGGTGCGAACGAAACGCGGCGCGCGCGAGTCGTCGCCGAGCACCCGGCGGATCGTGCGGATGGCCTGGCTCAGCGCGCTCTCGGAGACGACGACGTCCCTCCAGACACGATCGAAGATGTCGCGGCGGTGCACCGCTTCGCCGCGCCGCTCGACGAGGAACACGAGCAAATCGAAGTACCGTGGGATGAGCGGCAGCTCGCGCCCGTTGCGGACGAGCATGCGGCGGCGCGGCGACAGGACGAATTCACTGAAGCGATAGCGGGTCACAGCTCGGCGAACCTCGTCGTCTGCGCTAGTCCAGAGGCGACCCGACGTAGCTCTCGGCCAGGCTCGTCATCGCCGCGCGCGAGCTGACCAGGTAGTCGAGCTCCGCCAGCTGGCGGCGATGGTCGAACGGGTTGTCGCTCTCGGAGCGGTGCAGCATCGACGTCATCCACCACGAGAAGCGCTGCGCGCGCCAGGTCCGGCGGACGCCGTGGTCCGAGTACGCGTCGAGCCGGGCGCTCTCGCCCGTCGCGTAGTGGACGCGGAGCGCGTCGGCCAGCCGCCACACGTCGGCCACGGCGAGGTTGAGACCCTTGGCTCCGGTCGGCGGGACGATGTGCGCGGCGTCACCGGCCAGGAAAAGCCGTCCGTAATGCATCGGTTCGGTGACGAAGCTCCGCATCGACGTCACCGCCTTCCGCGTGATGGGGCCGACGTTCGGCGTCCACCCGTCCCGTGTGCTGAGCCGCGCCTTGAGCTCGTCCCAGATGCGATCGTCCGGCCAGTTGTCGATCGCTTCGTCCGGCGGACACTGCAGGTACAGCCGTGTCATGACCGGAGAGCGCATGCTGAAGAGCGCAAAGCCGCGTTCGTGGAGGCTGTAGACCAACTCCTCGGACGAGGGCGCGGCGTTGGCCAGGATACCCAGCCAGGCGAACGGATACTCGCGCTCGTAGACACGCAGATGAGACGAGGGAATCGCCGCACGGCAGACGCCGTGGAAGCCGTCGCAGCCGGCGATGAAGTCGCAGACAATCTCATGCGCCGCGGCGTCGATCGTGCACGTCACCCGGGGCGCTGAGCCAGTGAGGTCGTGCACCTCCACATCGGGCACCTCGAAATGCAGGGGCCGGCCCGACGCCGCGCGCGCCGCCATCAGGTCCTTCACGACCTCGTTCTGGCCGTAGACCGTGATGGCACGGCCGCCGGTCAGCGCCGCCATGTCTATGTGGTGCCGCGATCCGTTGAAGGCGATGTAGATGCCCGAATGCCGCAGACCCTCGCGGCGGAGCCGGTCGCCGACGCCGATCTCGTTCATGAGATCCACGGTGCCTTGCTCGAGCACGCCGGCCCGGACGCGCCCGATGACGTACTCCGCGCTGCGATTCTCGAGGATGACGGAGTCGATGCCCTGCAGGTGCAGCAAGTGACCGAGCATCAGACCGGCAGGTCCGGCCCCGACGATGGCCACCTGGGTGTGGAGACGATGCATCACAGCCAACTGTATCGCGAGCCCCCGATGCGGGTTCTGCTGGCAGGAGCCAGCGGACGAGTCCGCTATCTCGCCTCGCGGCCGGCTGCTAGTCCCCTGGAAACGTGGTTCGTCACCTAATTCCCGGGCGGGGCATCCCGGCTGGCTGCGTTGCTCCTCCCTCACATATGCCGAATAT